>JBOFPL010000220.1:0-8978 GCA_051659885.1 Cellulosilyticaceae bacterium | reverse complement strand
AATCTAGCCTCTCTATACTCTATCCCATACTCATTTTGAGGTGTATACGTATAATTAATCTTCCCCTCTACTTCTACCGTTCTTAGTATTGATAACTTATCCTTGAATAACTTTCCTATATATCCCATGCTATCTTTTTTATCCCGTGTATAAATTACCCCATCAAGTTGAATATATACCGGATAAATTTCATAGTATTTACTCTTTATAATCTGTCCCCATACTGTTATTTCCTTAGCTTTTTTTAAATCCTCTACGAATTCTGCGCTAGATGTAAAGTGATTAAGGTATACTCTATACGATTGCTCATACCGATCTGAGATATCTACAAACGGGTACTGTGAATCTGCATCAAATCCATATATAGGCCTTCCATATAAATTGACGATTCCTGCTGCTACCCCCTTTTCTCTAGCATACTTAAATAATTGAGTCTCCATCTGACTATCCGATGCGCTTTCTACTCTTTCTTTTAATATTTTCATATCTTTAATGAGTGCTTGCTCCTTCGTTAAGATATAAAATTTTTCAAAGTAAAAAGTCTGAAAGATAAATTGAGCCACTAATAAGATAAGAAGCAATACACTTGTTACCATAAATAATTTTACAAATAATTTTTGTTTTTTCATTTCATCCCTACTCTATTTCAAATTTATAACCTGCCCCAAATATTGTCCTAATGATATAGGCATACTCACCTAATGCTTTTCTAATCTTCTTGATATGTGTATCTACCACTCGAATATCTCCTGCAAATTCATATCCCCATATGTAATCCAAAATCTTATCTCTAGACAATACAATTCCTTCATTCTCTATGAGGTAACAAAGAATTTGGAACTCCTTAGTTGTAAGCTCTATGTACTCTTCTTCGATTTTCACCTTCATAGCATTTTTATCTAATCTTAAAGCACCTCTTGTAATAATTTCTATATTTTCTTCTTCTCTTTTATCATCCATTAGTTTTTTAACTCTCATCATTAACACAGCTGGACTAAATGGTTTTTTGACATAATCATCTGCTTTTAAAGTGAATCCCATAAGCTCATCTTCCTCCCCAGCCCTCGCTGTCAAAAAGATAATAGGTACATTCGATTTCGCTCTAATCTGTTTGCAAACTGTCCAACCATCTATGATGGGCATCATGACATCTAAAATAACTAAGTCATATGTCTCTTGCTCAAATAACTTCAAAGCAACTTGTCCATTTTGTGCTTCTACTACCTCTATCCCCTCTGCCATCAAATAGTCTTTGATAATACTTCTGATATTTTTCTCATCTTCTGCTACCAATACTTTTTTAGCCATTTTTCTTACTCCTCTATTTTTATTCTATAAATTTATTATAGCTTAAAATCTCAAAAGAAAATATGCAAATTATATAGGTACAACAAAAAAGCCTAGGATTTCTCCTAGACTTATATCTCTTGTCTTCCTTGCAAAGCCCTTGACAGGGTAATCTCATCCACATATTCTAAATCTCCACCAACAGGTACCCCATGGGCAATACGCGTCGTTTTGATCCCTAACGGTTTAAGCAATTTACTAATGTACATAGCAGTCGCTTCTCCCTCAATATTTGGATTCGTTGCAATGATCACTTCTTCTATATTCTCTTCTTGAATACGTTTTAAAAGTTCTTTGATTTTGATATCACTTGGTCCCACACCCATCATAGGTGAGATCGCTCCATGTAAGATATGATACAGTCCTTTGAACTCTTTTGTTCTTTCATAAGCAGCCATATCTCTAGAGTCTTCTACTACCATGATTTGAGTAGCATTTCTCATATCATCTTTACAAATCGGACAAAGCACATCATCTGTGATTGTACAGCACTTTTGGCAATAGCTGATATTTTCTTTTGCATCCACTATAGTCTGTGCAAGTTGATGTACCTTTTCTTTAGGCATAGCTATAATATGAAAAGCTAATCTTTGAGCAGACTTAGTCCCAATACCAGGGAGTCTAGATAACTCTTCAATTAGAGCCACCATTTTATTGCCATAATAGCCACTCACTAGAATAAGCCTCCTGTTGGCATACCACCTGTGATTTTGCCCATTTCTTTTTGTGATAACTCCTCTGCTTGGCGAAGTGCTTCATTTACTGCTGCAAGTACTAAGTCTTCTAAAGTTTCGATATCATCTGTATCTACTACTTCTTCTTTGATTTTAATGGCTTTGATTTCTTTTTTAGCTGTTGCTGTTACTTCTACCATCCCACCACCAGCTGTTGCTGTAACTTCTAATTCTTCAAGTTTAGCTTGTGCTTCTTCCATTTGTTTTTGCATTTTTTGTGCTTGTTTCATTAATTGTTGCATGTTTGGCATTCCGCCACCAAAATTAGGTCTTGCCATGATTGATTCCTCCTAGTTTTCTGTAGTAATATCATAATTTAATTTTGATTGTATATTTCTTAATGTATCATCGATAGAAAGAGTGACTTCATTCTGTTCTGGATGTGACCCATAGAGTTCTGTTTTCTTTGACTGATAAGCTCTCGTGTGTATAGGTAATACCTTCACCTCTTTACCAGCCACTTCTCTCACAACTTCTCTCATTTCATCAATCCATTTATTGATACTTGGCTCCATACCCGTGCCATGTACAACGTAGAATACATCTCCTTCTAACACGCCTGGCTCTGTAGACCCAAATGTAAACTTAGCACCTACTCCCAGTTTGCCCATGATTTCATGCCATCGCTCTTTAAGTGCCATGACTTCTTCTGGTATTGCATCTGGTAAACGTGTAGGTTTAACTACTTTAGACTGTTCAGTTACTACAGGTGCCTGAGCTTGTACACTAATACCTCCAGCTAATACTTTTTCAAGTTTTGCTTCTAATGCAGCAATCTTATCTTCCATAGCTTCTGGTGAACTATCCATAGCTAGTTCACAAAGCTTGAGTATGGCTACTTCTAGCATTACTCTTGGATTAGATGCCACCTTTAAGTCTCCATCTAACTCTGAAAACACTTTAATGTATCTCATAAGTGTGTTGACTTCTATACTTTGAGATTGTATTCCCAATCTCTCTATATATTCACCACTATAGTCTAACACACCTGCCGAATTATTTGTAGTCTTTGCCACCAACAAGTTACGGGTGTGTACGAGTAAATCATTTGTGAATTGTCTAATACTACGTCCTTGCATATTTACTTCATCACATATTTCAATAGCTCTCTTGCTATCATACGTACTAATCGCATCCAGCATTTCAAAGAAATACTTGCTATCTACTGCTCCTACTAGATAGAGCACCTTATCCACTGTAATGGTCTCATCAAAATAGAAAGAAATACATTGTTCCAAGATACTTAAAGCATCTCGCATCCCACCATCTGCAAGCCTTGCAATATAAGCTAGTGCAGGCTCTTCTATGTCTATTTTCTCTTTTTCCATATATTCTATTAGTCTATCTTCAATATTTTTTGCCGCAATTCGCTTAAAATCAAATCTCTGACATCTAGACAAAATAGTAACAGGTATCTTTTGTGGGTCTGTCGTTGCTAAAATAAAGATAATATGTGCAGGTGGTTCTTCTAAAGTTTTAAGCAGTGCATTAAATGCCCCTGTAGAGAGCATATGTACCTCATCTATGATATAAACTTTATATTTTCCCACTGCTGGTGTGTATCTTACTTCTTCATTAATCTCTCGAATATTGTCTACCCCATTGTGTGATGCAGCATCTATTTCTATTATATTAAGACTCGCTCCTGCTGCAATTTTTTCACACGTCTCACATTCCATACAAGCAGAGCCATTTAAGGTATGCTCACAGTTCACCGCACGTGCAAAAATCTTAGCTATAGAAGTTTTTCCTGTTCCGCGGCTTCCTGTAAATAAATAGGCATGAGAAACTCTCCCTGTTTTGATTTGATTCTGCAGGGTCCTAACAATATGATCTTGTCCAACCACATCTTCAAAGACTCTTGGTCTATATTTTCTATACAATGCTAGATAACTCATGCTATATCCTTTCTTTTCTGTCTATACTCTATACTATATCATGCTTAATATTATACCACAAAACCTCATAGCTTAACTCGTTCTATTTTAATTTCTCTTTTATTTATTGAAGTGCATATACTTATTCTATATAATTTATTTCAAATAAAACAGGAGGCTTACTATGAAAAATTTATTTCTCTCATTACTTGCTACACTACTCTTACTTACTGGATGTACTTCTGCTACACTATCCCAAAAGGATTTACAAGCTTTATATTCTACAGCTAATGGACCTCGTTACATTGTTACACTTAAAATCAAACAATCTCACGTTAGCCTAGATATCGGCAAACATCTTAAAGACAGTATGAATGCTGTTGAAATAGCTTTGCCAGTTGATAAACAATTCTATGACCTTATTAAAAAGGGGGACTCTCTTAATAATGATTTTAGGTTAGGTTCTCTTCTTACTGCTGGTAGTGTGGGGTCATGGGATATTACAGTTGCTGATAAATATATCTTACAATAACAAATTAAATTTTCTAAAACAAGAAGAGTGTAATCCCATTAATTACACTCTTCTTTCATTTTATTTAGTTAGCCGTTAAATCTATAATGATTTCCTCTCCTACAGCTTCATATACTCGTTCCATTTCTTCATCTTCTCCTACTACTGTACTTGTATAGAGTTTAAGGGTAATTTGAGTAGCATCTGTTGATAAATTTGATCTTTCAGTGTCTAATGTAAATTCTCCACCTTGGTTGTGCATACCTGATGCATATTCAAATACTACAGGGTTACCAAAATTATCTTCTCCTCTTAATTCCTCGAAATTCCTAACCATTTCCCCTTCAAACATATAGTAAATACTTTTTCCAAATACATTACTTGTATATTTTACAAGTTTTAATTCTGAATCCTTTTGTAGTTGCACACTAGCATCTAATTCTATAACTTGTGTATCTGATGCAAGTTGATCCCCATCTACACTAAATTGGAACTTCCAATTGCCACGGTGCTCCTGATCATCTACGAAAACTTGTGGTATATCAATAGTGATATCAAAGCCTCCATCTATATTTTCTTCCACATCATAACTTGTAACATAAGCAATGGTTTTTTCATCAATTATTTTTTTATGCCCACTTGCTGAAGTATTTAATCTTTGTCCATTGATATAAATTCTTGCATGTATACCATGCATTGTAAGATCATCTGTATTTTGAATAGAATTGTTTGAAGTAGTATATGTTGTGACAATTAACTCTTCATTAACTTTATCATAAGCTACCTCTCCTAAACCTACTGTAATTCCATTTTGTATAATAGGTTGATCAATTACAGTTGTGTAACCTTCTAAATCTTTCTCTATTCCTAGCATTGTAGCAATTTTATAAGCTGTTGGATTAATTGTTGCAAGAGTTGGCAGTGTACCTATTGCACCAAAACTTATTACTGCCGCTGATGCTACTACTATATATTTTTTGTACCCATTTCCTTTCTTTGTTTTGCTACTTATAAAGTTATTTAATAATCTTTTTTTCCTCAATTCGCTCATTTCTCTCTCCTCATATTCACTTAAATCTACTTCTACTTGATTTAATAAATCATAGATATTTTTTTCCATCTCTTCTCCTCCTCTGTTATTTACTTTTATTGGTTTTGCTAAATAACTGCTGAATCTTTTTCTTTCCTCTTGATACCCGGTTATAGATTACCTCTCTTTTCATTCCTGTTTCTGCGCTTATTTGATTCATATCTTGTTCTTCAATATACAATTTAATAAATAGTTCTCTATCTTTTTCCTTAAGACAATTAAGCATCATAGACACTTTTTCACCTAGCTCATTTTCGGTAATTATTGTTGTGGTATTATCTTCTTCTGTTAGGTTCAGATCTTCAACATTTTCATTTTCTAAATCTTTTAAGTACTTTTTAAGATAATTAAAAGATTTATATCTACTTATTGCTGCTACCCAGTTTTTAAAGGTGTTTTGTTCCGGATCATACCTCCCTATATTGGACCAAATCCCCATCAATATATCATTCATACATTCTTCTTCATACGCCTTTAACTTATATAAATGCTTTCTTACTACAGTCTCGATTACCCATCCATATGTAGTCAGTATATATTCTAAAGCTTGTTCATTACCCAGCTTAGCTTGTTCTATAAAGTTATCTTCTGTAATCTTCATATTTTCACTTCCTCTATCTATTTTCTACTAATTACTCCACAGATTTCTTTATAGTACCTATTCATTATATTAATCTCTAGTAGAATTTTTTTCTTTTAAAGTCTGTCTCCTTATCGTGCCCTTCACTTTATAGTTCCTTGCTCACTTGCAATATCTATCAAAATATAAAAAAAGTGTATAAAAAAGTTATTTTCTCTCGCAATAACTCTTTATACACTTTCTCTATTATTTATTAAATTGTTTTGTAATGATCCTCTTTAAATCCTACTAATACTTTTTCATCAGTAATTAAAAGTGGCCTTTTTACAAGCATTCCATTAGTCGCTAACAATTCTACAGCCTCTTCTAAAGACATTTCCTTAACCTTATCTTTAAGTCCCATCTCCCTATAAAGTTGTCCACTTGTATTAAAGAATTTTTTAAATTCTAATCCACTTTTATCAATCCAAGCTAATAACTCTTCTTGAGTTGGATTCTCTTCTACAATATGTCTATCTTCT
Organism: Cellulosilyticaceae bacterium; assembly: GCA_051659885.1. GTDB lineage: Bacteria > Bacillota > Clostridia > Lachnospirales > Cellulosilyticaceae > JAVVPO01. The sequence goes on along the minus strand of JBOFPL010000220.1, from coordinate 2,318 downwards.
ATTGCTATCTGATTATCTTTTAGAAATTTTAATGCTTTTTTACATGTTGTGCATTTTGGATATTGTATAAATAATGGCTTCACTCTAAAACCTCCAAGAATATTATATAATAATTATTATTACTTATATTATATCATATTTTGTATTCAAATAAACCCTTTTTACTTAACACTCTATCTATCCCAATCTCATTTACATTGAAACACCTCTATCACTAAAGCTATCTGATAGAGGTGTTTTTTCATTTATATCCTTAGTTTATACAGCTTCTTCTGTATATCCTTGAGTTGCAAATTGGCTATTATAAAGTTCTTCGTAGAACCCTTTTTGTGCAAGTAACTCTTGATGGTTACCTTGTTCTATGATGTTACCATCTTTCATCACCAAGATTAAATCTGCATCTTTGATTGTAGAAAGACGGTGCGCAATAACAAAACTTGTTCTACCATGCATTAAGTTATCCATCGCTTTTTGAATAAGTGCCTCTGTACGTGTATCTACAGAACTTGTTGCCTCATCTAGAATCAACATAGGCGGATCGGCAAGCATAGCTCTTGCAATAGTTAACAACTGTTTTTGTCCTTGCGAAATATTGCTCGCTTCTTCATTAAGCTCCATATCATATCCACTTGGTAAAGAATGTACAAAATGATCTACTAAAGCAGCTTGAGACGCCGCTATCATTTCCTCATCTGTTGCTCCTATCTTACCATATTTAATGTTATCTCTGATTGACCCATTAAATAACCATGTGTCTTGTAACACCATTCCAAACATTTGTCTTAACTCATGACGTTTCATATCTCTGATATCTACACCATCAACCTTAATAGCTCCACTATTTACATCATAGAAACGCATAAGAAGGTTAATCATTGTTGTTTTACCCGCTCCTGTTGGTCCTACAATTGCAATACGTTGCCCTGGTTTAATATCTGCATTAAATCCTTTAATGATAACTTTTTCTGGATTGTATCCAAATACAACATCTTCAAATGTAACATGCCCTTGAACTTCTCTGATTGTTGCAGGATTAGCTTTTTCAGCTACTTCTTCCTCTTCTTCTAAGAATTCAAATACACGTTCTGCTGCTGCTGCTGTTGATTGTAATACGTTTACTATGTTAGCTACTTGTGCAATCGGTTGATTGAATTGACGTACATATTGAATAAAAGCTTGGATATCTCCTACATTCACTTTCCCTTTAATTGCAAGGTATCCACCTAATACACTTATTCCTACATAGCCTAAATTTCCTACAAATCCCATAAGTGGCATCATAAGACCTGATAAAAACTGTGATTTCCACGCACTATTATAAAGCTCTTCATTGATTGCTTTGAATTCATTAACAGAACGCGCTTCTCCATTAAATGCTTTCATAACATTATGCCCGGAATACATCTCTTCTACATGACCATTTAAGCGCCCAAGTGTTTCTTGCTGAGCCATAAAGAATTTTTGAGTTTTCTTTACGATTGTTCCTATGAGTCCCATACTAACTGGTAAGATTAATAAAGCTACAAGCGTCATTTGCCAACTAATAGAGAACATCATAAAGAGAATCCCTATAATCATTGTTACAGATGTTACCATCTGTGACATACTTTGATTAAGTGTTTGGCTAATCATGTCTACGTCATTTGTTACACGGCTAAGTACTTCTCCATGAGTCCTGCTATCAAAATATTTTAGAGGCATACGATTAATCTTTTCTGAGATGTCCTTACGGAATTTAAAAGTAATCTTCTGTGATACCCCTGTCATAATCCAACCTTGCGTATATGAAAAAATGGCACTTAAGATATATAATCCTAATAGAAATACTGCAATTTGTGCTATCTTATCAAAGTTAATACTCGGTCTAGTTGATAAGTCCAGTGTCTTTAACTCTTCAATTTTATCTGCCGGTAATTTCTCTAGTATTTCTGCTGGAGCATTCTTTAATAAGTCTTCTCCCTTTGTTCCTGGTGGTAAAGCAACTCCCTCTGGTAAGGTTTCTATCATTTTATCGTAGAATACCGTATTGCTATAATCATCTACAATTTGACTTGTAATATTCCCAAGTATTTTAGGACTTACTATAGCAAATATTGTACTGGCCATAGCTACGATAAGTACTACAATGACAGAGGTCCAATAAGGTCTCATATAACCTAATAAATTTTTCATCGTTCCTTTGAAGTTTTTAGCCTTCTCTCCACCCATGCCGCCATGCCCCATTGGGCCTCTCATAGGTCCTCTTGCAGGTGGTTTGTGCATGTTTGATCCTTTATTTTTACTCATGCCAATTCCTCCTCTGATAACTGAGATAGTGC
>JBOFPL010000219.1:0-4954 GCA_051659885.1 Cellulosilyticaceae bacterium | reverse complement strand
AGGGTTTTAGTTGGTGGTATTGCATTTGGGATAAATAGTGGTGCATATATGGCAGAACTTATTCGTGGAGGGATTCAGGCTGTAGATAAGGGACAAATGGAAGCTGGGCGTTCGTTAGGGTTATCTTATAAGCAGGCTATGGCATATATTGTATTACCACAAGGATTTAGACAAATGTTGCCTGCATTAGTGAATGAGTTTATTGTGCTGATTAAAGAAACTGCAATTATTGGATTTATAGGGGGGATGGATCTGATGAAATCAGCGAATATTATGATTGCGAATACGTATAACTATGCTATTCCTCTTATTATGGTTGCTATCATTTATCTTCTGATGACAGGTGTTTTTACAAAGATCATGAGAAAAGTAGAGAAGAAAGTGAATAAGGGGAGATAAAGAGAATATATTATTGCACTAAGATAAAATAAAGAGTATACTAAAAGAACGATTTACAACTTTAGTGTGATGAAGTGAAAAGCGTTAGAGAGGATGGTAGAGATGATAAAGGTAAATAATTTACATAAAAGCTTTGGTGAGTTAAAGGTGTTAAAAGGGATTGATGATCATATCAGTAAAGGTGAAGTAGTAGTTATTATAGGACCATCAGGTTCGGGTAAGTCAACTTATTTAAGGTGTATTAATAAGATGGAAGAACCCACACAAGGTAATATTTTTGTAGAAGGGATAGATATTACAGATTCTAAAGTAGATATTAATGAAATTAGACAAAAGGTAGGGATGGTATTTCAACACTTTAATTTATTTCCTAATATGACTGTTTTAGAAAATATTACTTTAGCGCCGATAAAAGTGAAAAAAATGAGTAAAGAAGAAGCTGAAAAAATAGCGTATAATTTATTGGATAAAGTAGGCTTAAGGGAAAAGGCGAAAGAGTATCCGAGCAAATTATCGGGAGGACAAAAACAAAGGATTGCTATAGCTAGGGCGCTTGCTATGAATCCAGAAGTGATGCTATTTGATGAGCCGACATCAGCTCTAGATCCGGAGATGGTAAAAGAAGTTTTGGATGTTATTAAAGACTTAGCAAAAGAGGGAATGACCATGATGATTGTAACGCATGAAATGGGATTTGCTAAGGAAGTGGGCACTAGGTTAGTGTTTATGGATGAGGGTATTATTTTGGAAGAAGGGCATCCAAGAGAGATTTTTGATAGCCCAAAAGAAGAAAGAACTAAGATGTTCTTTAGTAAAGTATTATAATATGAAGTGCTATTTTTAGTAGGGGGGATGCTGAAAATAGTACTTTTTTTATGCACAAAAACAAGGATAAAAGTTTGGTGAAAATATTGAGTAAAAATTATCAGAAAATATAGATAAAATCAAATGTATATGGTAACATTTTTATATAAATAATTCTTTGGGAGAGTAAAGAAAGGGAGTAGTGAAATGGCATATAAATTAGCGATTGTTGGTTATGGTGGTATGGGTGAATGGCATCACAAGAGTATAAAAGAAAAAGTTAAAGAAATAGAAGTAGTAGGATCTTTTGATATAAGGCAAGAAAGAATGGAGAAAGCCAAAGAGGCAGGATTAAAAACTTATGCTACGTTAAATGAAGTTTTAGCAGATGAAGAAATAGATATAGTAACAATTGCAACACCAAATGACTTTCATAAAGATATAGCTATTGCGTGTATGAGAAGTGGAAAAAATGTAGTATGTGAAAAACCTGTAACGATGAATGCAGAAGAATTGGAAGCGATTATGGCGGTTCAAAAAGAAACAGGAAAAGTATTTTCTGTTCATCAAAATCGTAGATGGGATAAAGACTATGTTATTATTAAGGAAATTTTAAATCAAAATTTAATCGGAAAACCTTATTACATAGAAACCAAAGTGCAAGGATCTAGAAGATACTTACATGGATGGCGAGGATATAAAGTAAATGGTGGAGGAATGCTTTATGACTGGGGAGTGCATCTTATTGACCAGGTAATGGATATGATAGATAGCCCTGTAACAGAAGTGGGTGCGCATTTCCATTCTATCTATTGTGAAGAAGTGGATGATAACTTTAAAATGATGATGAGGTTTGAGAATGGTTTATCTGTTCTTGTAGAAGTGGCAACTAACTGTTTCTTGCCACAACCACGCTGGCACATGTGTTGTATAGATGGAAGTGTGATTATTGAAGATTGGAGTTGTAATGGTAAAATTGTAAAATTGGATGATAATGAAGAATTAGTTTTTGGGGATGTTATTGTGTATACGGAAGCGGGGCCTACAAGAACAATGGCGCCAAGACCAAAGGAAACAACGATAGAAATGCCTTTACCAGAGGTCACTACAGATTGGTCTAGCTATTATAAAAATATTGCAGGTGTCTTAGATGGTGAGGAAGAATTAATTGTTAAACCAGAGCAAGCTCTTCGTGTAATGAGGGTGATTGATTGTGTGTTTAAATCAGTAGAAGATGGTGCAAGTGTGAAGTGTCACATTTAATAAAAGTAAAATATGAGTAAGCTTAATAGGGCTTACTCATATTTTTTTTGAAATATTTTAAAAGTGTATTGACAGAAATGAAAAATTTGATAGACTTAATATAGTGGTTCTGAATAAAACTACTAAAAACAAATGGATTTGAGTATGATTTAAATAGGAATAAGAAATATTAATTATAAAATGAATTGAGGAGGCTTTGAGTATGAGTAAAATTAGAATAGGTATTGTAGGTTATGGAAATATTGGTAGAGGCGTAGAAAAATCTATTAAACAAAATCCAGATATGGAATTAGTTGCGGTGTTTACAAGACGCGCACCAGAGACTCTTCAAATTGAGACGGAAACAGCTAAAGTGCTTCATATGGATGAAGTGCCAAATTATAAAGAAGCCATTGATGTAATGATTTTATGTGGTGGTTCAGCTACTGATTTACCAGTACAAGGTCCAGAATTAGCAGCGATGTTTAATACGGTAGATAGTTTTGATACACATGCTAGAATTCCTGAGTATTTTGAGGCGGTGAATAATGCAGCAAAAGCAGCGGGTAAAATAGGGGTTATTTCAGTAGGTTGGGACCCAGGCTTATTCTCAATGATTCGTATGATGGCGGGAGCTATCTTACCAGTAGGTGAAGATTATACATTCTGGGGAAAAGGTGTAAGTCAAGGGCACTCAGATGCTATTAGACGAGTAAATGGTGTTAAAAATGGTATTCAATATACCATTCCTGTTGAATCGGCTGTTGATAGTGTGAGGAATGGAGAAAATCCACAACTTACAACGAGAGAAAAGCACCTTAGAGAATGTTTTGTAGTAGCACATGAAGGGGCTGATTTAGCTCAAATTGAAACAGAGATTAAAACAATGCCGAATTACTTTGCAGATTATGAAACAGTAGTAAACTTTATTTCAGAAGAAGAACTTAAAGCAAATCATTCAAAAATGCCACACGGTGGATTTGTATTTAGAACAGGTGAGACAGGAGAAGGCAACAAACAAATTATTGAATTCTCACTTAAGTTAGAGAGTAATGCAGAGTTCACAGCGAGTGCACTTGTAGCCTATGCTAGAGCAGCACATAGAATGAATAAAGAAGGAATGAAGGGATCTAAAACAGTATTTGATGTTCCTTTATCATACTTATCAGCAAGAAGTGAAATGGAATTAATTAAAGAGTTACTATAAATACCAGAAGCTTATGTACAAGTGTACATAAGCTTTTTATTGCTATTAAAGGGAGTTGATGCTATCATTGTATACAAGAAAAGGATAATGGTGAGAGTATGAGTAAAGCAAATACAAGTGAACAGATTTATGAACAATTAAGAGATGAAATTATGTTTTTAGAGATTTTACCAGGGGAATTTTTGAGTGAAATAGAAACTGCAGCAAGGTTTGGTGTGTCTAGAACCCCTATTAGAGATGTTTTTAAAAGATTAGAGTATGACGGGATGCTTCAGATTGTTCCACAAAAGGGGACTTTTGTATCCTTGATAGATTTAAGTCACCTTTCGGATATGATGTATTTAAGAGAAAAGTTAGAGTTAGCTGTTATAGAAGATATAGTAGAAACAATGAGTAATACAGATTTAGTGAAATTAAAATTATTATTATATAAACAAAGAAATCTTTTTGAACAAGAAATGTCGCTCAATGAAAGGTCTAAACAATTTATTATAGCGGATAATGAGTTTCATAGGTTAATATTTAATATCATGGGGAAAGATAGTTTGTGGCAAATGATTTCACAAACGACACCACATTACCATCGCTTTCGTGCATTGAATAACTTACAAAATGAAATGATTTTGGATCAGCTATTCGAAGAACATATTAGAATTTTAGAGCTGCTAGAACAAAGAGAAAAAGAAGATCTTAAAACACTATATAAAAAACATATTTATGGTGGAGTAGAGAATATGGCAGAGATTATTTCTAAAAATGAAAATTACTTTATCTTATAAAATCCTAAAAGATATGCGATGTGCATATCTTTTTTTATTATAGGGAAACTTAACAAAAGATACGAAAAAAAGTATTGTAATTTGTATACAAGTTGAGTATAATGATTTTACAAGCAAGGCGAGTTAAGTGTTTTTAACCAAACCTTGGAAATAAAGTTTAAGATAAAGTCTTGTAAAATAAAGGTTTTTGTCTAAAAACAATTTGAGTAATTATATACATAACTTGTATACAAGGATAAAAGTTCTTGTATAATAGGAGGAAAAAAATGAAATTATCATTCAGATGGTATGGATTAGATGACAAAGTAACATTAGAGTATATCAATCAAATTCCTAACATGCACAGTATCGTAACAGCAGTATACGATGTACCGGTTGGAGAAGTATGGAGCAATGAAAGTATTGCTAACCTTAAAACAGAAGTAGAAAAAAGTGGACTTCATTTTGATGTAATTGAAAGTGTACCAGTACACGAAGACATCAAATTAGGATTAGCTACAAGAGATAAATACATTGAAAACTA
>JBOFPL010000218.1:0-9049 GCA_051659885.1 Cellulosilyticaceae bacterium | reverse complement strand
CTTATTATTTTCGTGATTGGACAAAAAGCGTTAGTTGAAGGAATGACTGCAGGTGCAGTAAAAGGTTAAATAAAAAAATTGGAGGGTATGAGTATGAAAATGCAGAAAAAACTTGTAAGTAGTTTATTGATAGGTGCAGTAGCAATAGGTGCACTGAGTGGGTGTGCAACAAAAAGTGAAGCAGCACAAAGTGGAGAAGTGAGTCAATCAAGTGAGGTAACCAATAAAACAGACCAACCAGTTGAATTAGTATTTTGGCACTCTATGGGAGGAAAAGGCGGAGAAGCCATAGATGCTTTGACTAAGCAGTTTAATGCTTCACAAGATGCAATTCAAGTAGAAGCGCAATATCAAGGGGCCTATGATGATGCGATTAATAAGTTAAAAAGTGCAGCACTAGGAAATGCAGGACCAGATATTATGCAGCTATATGATATTGGAACAAGATGGATGATAGACAGTGGCTATGCAGTACCAATGCAAGGTATTATTGATCAAGCAGGATATGACCTCTCTCAATTGGAAGAAAATATATTAGCCTATTATACGATAGATGGGGATCTTTATTCTATGCCGTTTAATAGCTCAACACCTATCTTGTATTACAACAAGGATGCATTCAAAGAAGTAGGATTAGACCCAGAAGTAGCACCAAAGCATTTTAATGAGATAGGAGAGTTTTCTCAAAAACTTGTAAAAAAAGAAGGCAATCAAGTACAACGTTATGGTTATGCTATGCAAATATATGGATGGTTTTTTGAACAATTTATGGTCAAACAACAATTAGATTATGCAGATAATAATAATGGTAGAAGTTCAGCAGCTACAGCGGTAGCATTCGATCAAAATGGTGGAGGCTTAGCTATTATGGAAGGATGGAAGGCGCTTGTAGATTCAGGTGTAGTAGGGAACTTTGGAAGAAATGGAGATACAACTAAGGATGCCTTTATCTCTGGAAAGACAGCTATGATGATTGGATCAACAGCTTCACTAGGAGATATCAAATCTGGGATAGATGGAACCTTTGAACTGGGAACAGCCTATCTACCGGCTGTAAATGAAGAGGATAAAGGCGGCGTATCTATCGGTGGGGGATCACTTTGGATTATGGATAAGGAAGATGTAAAAAGACAAGAAGCTGCCTTTGAATTTATTAAGTTTATGGTTTCAGCCGAAGCCCAAGTAGCATGGTCAAAAGCTACAGGATACTTCCCGATTACTAAATTAGCTTATGAATTACCGGAGATGGCAGAACATCTAGCGGCTCATCCAGAGTTTGAAACCGCTATTAATCAGTTACATGAGAGTACAGGATCAACAGGGGCAGTACTTGCGGTATTCCCAGAAGCGAGAGCATCTATAGAAGAAAATATTGAAAAGATGTTAAATGGAGAGGCAACACCGGAAGAGGCGATTCAAAATGCAGCAGTGACAATTAATAAGGCAGTAGAGAGATACAATAAATCGAATCAACAATAAGTAGTGGAGGGTAAAAGCTTGAAAAAGGTAATATTTTTTGATGTAGATAATACACTGATATGTAGAGAGAAAAATAAAATCTGTGAATCAACGATTAAGGCACTAGAAATGTGTAAAAATAATGGTGTAGAGCTAGCTATTGCAACAGGAAGATCTTTGGCCATGCTTAGGCAAGAAGGATTAGATAAGTTAGCAGATATTATCATCTCATCTAATGGAAGTATGGTGACAATTGAGGAAGCGGTTATTTATGAACAATCTATGGAAGATAAAAAGGTTAAAAAGCTTCTAGAAAAATTTAAGGCGCAAAGGATTCCTTATGTCTTACATATGAAGGAGCATAGCTACGGGACACTAGAACATCCTTGGGTGAAGGAATTAAGTGAAAAGTACAATATGTCTTTTGAGGAAGTGGGGGAAACTACACAAGCAGTTTATCAACTCAATGCACAGATTCGAGAAGACCAGCTAGAAGAATTAAGGAAGGTATTTAAAACGTTTAGATTTGTACCACTTATTGATTTAAAAGATGGTTATGACATATTTAATGTAGCATGTAATAAAGGAAGTGGCATTAAACAAGTTAAAGCGCTTTATGAAGATAAAAGTTATAGATATTACTGTTTCGGAGATGGATTTAATGATTTTGAGATGTTTGAGGAAGTGGACTATGCGATTGCGATGGGTAATGGATGTGAGGCGCTTAAAGCAAAGGCTAATTATGTAACAGAGAGTATTAGTAAACAAGGTATTTATAAAGCTTTAAAAAAGCTTAGTATTATTTAGAGAGTAGCTGAGGAGGAAAGAATATGATCGTATTTGCACATCGTGGGGCGAGTGGGGATTACCCGGAAAATACATTATTAGCCTTTAAAAAAGCCATAGAGTTAGGGGTAACGGGAATAGAGTTAGATGTACATAAGACAAAGGATAATGAGATAGTGGTTATTCATGATGAAGATATGGAAAGAACATTTAACGGACAAGGATTAATTGCCCACCATACTTTAGAAGAACTTAGAAGATTTAATGCTAGAAAATTAGAATTTACAGAGCGAGAGGAATGTGGCATTTGTACATTAAAAGAAGTCTTAGATCTTATAGTATCAGAACCTAAGATCTGTTTAAATATAGAGCTTAAAACAGATCAAATAGAATATGAGGGAATAGAAGCCGATGTGATCACTTTAGTACAAAGCTACCATATGGCAGATAGAATTATTTTATCAAGCTTTAATCATAACTCATTGAGGAGATGTAAAGCGATTGATACATCTATAAAGTTAGGAGCACTTTATCACTATCAAATTGATGAGGTTGTAAAGTATGCACTAGAATTAGGTGTAGATGCGATTCATCCTAATGTAGAGTTAGTGACTAGAGAATTAATAGAGGCGTGTCATGTCAATAATATTAGGGTTAATACTTATACCGTGAATAGCCCACAAATTATGAGGCAACTTATAGCTGCAGGAATAGATGGTATATTTACAGACTATCCAGGATTGCTATTAGAAGTATTAAAAATTAAATAAATGTAGTAGGGTGTACTGACGATAAATAAAAGGGAGGTACACCTTTTTTAGGCTTATTCAAAAAAATTGAATAAACTAGAAAAAATATAGTATAATTAAAGGAGAAAGGAGTGAGATAGATGAGATCAAACCCAATGATTAGACGTAGTTTTAGTCAAGCAGAACAATTTGACAAAGTACAAGGTGTCATGACCGTTAAGGGAACTAGAAATAAATCACTTGCATTGTTAGGTGTACTAGTAATAGCTTTCATAGCAAGCTGGTATGCTGTTTTATTTACAGGGGTTAGTCCTTATGCATTATCTACAGTATCAGGAATAGCAGCATTAGTGTTAGCTATTGTAACGATGGTTAAACCACATTTAGCTAAGACAACCTCTCTGCTTTATGCAACTTTTGAAGGACTATTAGTAGGAAGTATTTCAATTGTATTTGAAATGGTGTATCCAGGAATTGTAACAAGAGCAGTGGTGCTTACACTTTTAGCTGTGTTATTTACGTTGTTACTTTATAGAGAAGTACCAACACTAGGACAAAAAATTAGACAAGGTGTAATGATTGCTACACTTGCTGTATTAGGTGTATCTTTGATTGGACTATTCTTTAGTATTTTTGGTATTCCTTTTGTATTTTGGGGAAATAGTTTAATTGGTATTGGTTTTAGTTTATTAGTAGTAGGGATTGCAGCAGCAAACCTCATTGTAGACTATGATAATATTGCTCAAGGTGCAAAATATGGGTTACCAAAACAAATGGAATGGTATTTTTCATTTGGTCTTATGGTAACAGTAATTTGGTTATACATGGAACTGCTTCATGTATTAGCACAAATTGCATCAAGGGATTAATAAAAGATAGGGTCAGAGGAGATTCTGACTCTATTTTTTGTTAATCGCAGGACAGATAAATATATATTAAGGAAGGAATGAAAAGGATGAGTAGTACAAGTCAAACAGGGGAAAAGAGAATGCTTCTTATGAAAGAGGCTCCTGTAAAAATGGCATTGATGCAATTAGCCATTCCATCTGTAATTGCGATGATGGTTAATGCATTATACAATTTTGTAGATACGATGTTTGTAGGGATGCTTAATGATACAGGAGCTATGGCAGGGGTATCAGTAGGATTTCCGCTATTTATGATTATTTTAGCAATGGGACAATTAGCAGGACTCGGGGCCTCTTCGTATGCGGGTCGTATGCTAGGAGCAGGAGATAAAGAAAAGGCAAATCGAACAGCAGCTATTGCAGTTTGGATGGGAATTATATTTGCGATTACAGCTTTTGTAGTAGGTATTATTTTTATAGAGCCTATTATGAAGTTCATGGGGGCAACGCCAGAGATTATGGGGTATGCTAAGCAATATTCAACTTTCTTGATTACAGGAAGTTTATTTACCATAAATAATATGGTCTTTAATAACCTCTTAAGAACAGAAGGTGCTGCTAAAATTTCTATGACTACACTGATCTTGGGTGCAGTAGTTAATATTATTTTAGATCCTATTTTTATGTTTGATTGGGGATTTGGCTTAGGCGTAGCAGGTGCAGCTATTGCTACAGTAATTGCTCAAGCCTGTTCAACTGTATACATTATTTCCTATTATAAAAAGGGTAAATCCATTATTAAAATCAATAAAAAAAGTTTGTTAACACGTACAGATGAAGACAAGATGATTATTATGAATATACTAAAAGTAGGCTCACCTATGTTTGTGATGCAGATTTTATCATCTGTTGCTTTTGGCTTGCTCAACAATGCAGCAGCAGTATTTGGTGCTGCACCGCTTGCAACGTTAGGTATCTCAAATAAAATTTATATGATGGTACAACAAGTTATAGTGGGTTATGTGCAGGCCTTTTTACCATTTACTGCTTTTAATATTGGAGCGAAACAATTTAAACGTGTAAAAGAAGGTTTGATCTTCTCGCTTACAGTAGTAATAACTATAGGTATAAGTGCAACTATTTTATTTAATTTAATACCGGAAATCTTTATTAAAATGTTTACACAAGACCCACAGGTTATTCAGCTAGGGGTGAACTGCTTAAAAGCTCAGACTTATATATTAGGTGGAGTAGCATGTATTAATATCATGAATTCACTTTTCCAAGCTATGGGAAAAGCTAAAGAAGCAGCTATTTTAGCAATAGGTAGACAAGGCCTATTCTTTATTCCGATGGTACTTTTATTACCCAAACTTTTTGCGGAGAGTGTACCAGGATTTTTAGAAGGGCTAGTTAAATATCCGATGGAGCCGGGATTATATGGTGTAATGTTTGCTCAACCAGTTGCTGATATTATTACACTTATGCTAGCAATTTTATTAGGAATAAAAACATTAAAACATATTCAAGAATTAGCAAAAGAACATAATTAATTTTATAAAATATATTTGAACAAACTTCTTAAAACCCACATAAAAGCTAGTTATAATAAACAATATCAACTTTCACTAATATTTAACTCTGCATGTCCTAGCATAAAACATTATTGATTAGGCTATACTGAAATTAATAAATCATAGTTAGGAGTGAATGACATGATTCAAACATTAGTAAAAACTACTACCAAAGAAGATTTTGTAAAATTTTTGACAGATGATAGGGACTACATAGAATACGATGATAAAGTATTCACAAAGGAAGTAAAGGACAAGCTACTGAAAATTAAAGTAGAAGACCAATTAGTTTATGAAGTTCATTTAGAGAAAAATATCTTAATTGTTACTAATGCATTATATTGTACATTTAATAGAGATGAGTATTGGGATATTGCAAAGATGTTAGAAATAGAAGAAGTGATAGCGGATAGACAGTCCCTAATTAGAATATAAAAATATACCCTCTAGCTAATAGGCTAGAGGGTATATTTTTATTTACCTTCTCGAATAGTTTCTAAATAATTATAAAGTGTAAACTTAGAAATACCTAAAAACTCACAGATACGGTCCCCTGATTTAGTAATAAGGAAAGCCCCTTTACTATCTAAAAATCTAACGATTTCTATCTTTTCATCTTTTGTAAGATCACAAGATGGTTTGTTAAACATATTCTCACATTGTGTAACTAAACTATCCATGAGCTGATTGACATCATTGGTAAAAAGCTCATTAGAAGAAGGTGAAGGTGTAGTGTAATTATTAAACTGTCTTAGGAATTCTTCGCATTTCAAAGAATCTGTAATATCATAATTGATACAAATTGAACCAATATTATGCCCGTCATCATCTTTTAAGAAAACAGAAGATCCTCGAATGACTTGTCCAGCACGTGTATGAATAATTTTATTATAGATATGAGAGTTATTAGAAGAATTACTCATGACTTCAAGTCCCCAGTTACCACCACAGTCCCCAATCTTTCTCCCTGTAACGTGACCATTTCGAATATCTACTATAGTATGTTCATATTCTTTCGTATTATCATGAAGCACAACTTCACATTTTGCGCCAAAATGGTTTTCTATAAGATCTAAGATTTGGCCAAAAACTTCTAAGTTATCGTGAATGCTTTTCATAGATGCCCCCTAAATTTATATTTGTTCTTATTTAAATATATCAAAAAAATTTTTATATGTAAAATAGAATGATGAAAATAGCTAAAAAAAAGTTATATATTTAACAATAAAAATATAAAAAAAAGTAATATTAATACTATACATCTAAAAAAAAATAAGATATAATAAGGGCGTAGACAAAAAATAATTTAGTACATAGCGTATTATCCTATATAAAGTAAGTATTGAATTGTGGCGACGAGTTAATACTTATAGGTAATGCTAAATGCTAACATATAACCCCATTATATGTTAAACAACCCCTAGAAAGAACTAGAGCGGGAATGTGCCCGCTTGATGTTCTCCCCTTGATATAAAAGATTACTTATTTGGCAGTTCCAGATATAATTATATATTTCTGTTTGAGTCTAAAATAAGGTTAGAGCTTAGGCTCTAACCTTATTTTTTTATAAATTTATAAAAAAATAAATTAGAAGGTATTTAAGGAGAAAATTTATGGCAAGAGTAATATTAATAGGCGAACCTATGGCACTCTTTATAGCAGATCAAACTGGAAGCTTAGAAACAATTCAAAGATTCAGTAAGTCAGCAGCAGGAGCTGAGATGAATGTAGCAATTGGGCTTAAAAGATTAGGGCATGAAGTAAGTTACATTACTAAATTAGGAAAAGATCCATTTGGAACATACTTAAAAAAATTTTTAGATGGAGAAAACATCAATACAGAATTTGTAAAATTCGACCCACACTATCCAACAGCTTTCCAATTGAAGGCAAAAACAGAAGCAGGAGATCCAGATGTTGTATACTACCGAAATGGTTCAGCAGCATCTAACTTACAAATTGAAGATGTAGAAGATATTGAAATGAGATTATTTGATCATTTCCACCTTACAGGAATCTTCCCAGCTGTATCAAGTACATCTAGAGCAACTTTATTATACTTAATTGAAAAAGCTAAAAATAGTGGTCTAACAACTTCGTTTGATCCAAACCTTAGACTAACACTTTGGAAAGATCATGATAAGATGGTCAATACTATTAATAAAATTGCATGTAAATGTGATATGGTATTACCAGGGGTAAGTGAAGGAAAAATTTTAACAGGATTTGATGAGCCAAAAGATATAGCAGATTTCTACTTAGATAGAGGCGTAAAAATTGTAGTTATTAAATGTGGTCCAGAAGGGGCTTATGTAAAAACAAAAACAGAAGAACACTTCGTAAAAGGTTACAAAGTAGATAAAGTAATCGATACAGTAGGTGCAGGAGATGGTTTTGCAGTAGGATTCTTAAGTGGTGTACTTGAGAAATTAGCTCTTGAAGAGTGTACAGCTCGTGCAAATGCTATTGGTGCTTTACAAGTTATGCATGAGGGTGATAATGAGGGATTACCAACATCAACAATCCTTAAAGACTTTATGAATAGATAATAAAATGCCTAGCGTACATATTTGTATGCTAGGCATTGTTGTTTTTACCAGTACATTTTCCAGTCTGGGTTGTACATTCTCATAAGAGCTTCTACATAGAAGTAATCTCCCCATAGTACACATTCATCTACACCATGGTTTGGACAGTCATTATAAGGTGATTTTCTTCCATAAGTTCCTTTGAAAAGGATACCATTTGTTTTGTCTTCTGCTTTACCTGCATAATTGTTAATTAGAGAAGTCATAATTCTATTGATATAGCCATCTAGCTTAGCAACATATTCTTCATCTTTGATATATTTTTTCATTTCTAACATACCACATACTGCGATAGCTGCTGCAGAAGAGTCTCTTGGCTCGTCTCCATCTGTGAAAGTAAGGTCCCAGTAAGGTACAGAGTCTTCAGGTAAATATCTCATGAAGTATTCTGTTACTTCTTTGAAAAGTGGAATAAGTGAATCATCTTGAGTATATTCATAGCTTAATGCGATACCGTATACCCCCCATGATTGTCCACGAGACCAAGTAGAGTCGTTTTTGTAACCTTGGTGAGTTGCACCGTGACTTGGTGTAGCATCTTCAAAATTGAAGAAGAAAGTATGGTATGTAGAGTAGTCATCTCTTAAAATGTGTTTTAAACAAGTTTTAAGATGTGCATAAGCGATATCATAGTATCTTTGATTCTCAGTTTCTTTTGCTGCCCAATAAAGTAATGGTAGGTTGAGTAAACAGTCAATAATAAAACGATAGTTATTTGGTGCGTCTAATTTTCCCCAAGCTTGGATGAATTGTCCTCTTTCTCTAAAGCGATTAGCAAGTTCATCAGCAGCAATAAGTGCTGTTTCTTTAGCAAATGCATCACCTGTTAGTTTATAATCTGCAACACATGAAAGTGAATAAAGGAATCCTAAGTCATGAGTTTCAGTACAGATTTTTTGATCAATTCTTTCACGGAAACTTTGTGTGTGTTCTTTTAATACTTCTACAAATAGTTCATTATGTTTATATTCATTAAGTAACCAAAGGTAACCAGAATAGAAACCAGGAGTCCATTCAAAGTTCGTTCCTTTACCGTAGATATTATT
>JBOFPL010000217.1:0-6494 GCA_051659885.1 Cellulosilyticaceae bacterium | reverse complement strand
TCCTTAGTTGAAAAATAGCAACCATCCATATTACGTTTGTTTAGGTTTTTGATAACAGTATTAGCTAAGTTTTGATAAGATGTTTTTTTATTATCCATGTACAAGACCTCCTAAAAAAAATTCTAAAAATATCATAACATAAATGTAAGAAAAATAGCACAATTTATAGATAGAAAGTAATATAATAGAGTAGAAGCAAATGTAATATTTTAATAATACGATATAGAGATTTTAATAGATTTACATTATCTTCTACAAGATATATAATATAAAGAAATAGATTATAGATTAAATAGATATTTAGCTAAATAAGCAAGGAGGCAATATAATGTTAGATATAGCAATTATTGGAGCTGGGCCAGCGGGATTATCAGCGGCAATCAATGGTGTCATTAGAAACAAGAAAGTTAAGGTATTTGGTAATAACCCAACAACTAGTTGGATTTATAAAGCTGAAAAAGTAGATAATTATATAGGTATGCTAGGTGCAACGGGTCAGGAAATGGTAGAGAATTTTGTTGGGCATGCTAAAGAAATGGGAGTAGAGATGCAAGAGGGAAGAGTAATAGAAATCTTTCCATTAGGTGAATCTTACATGTTAAATGTAGAGAATGAGTTTATTGAAGCAAAAACAGTTATACTTGCTAATGGGCTTGCCAAATCTAAAGCTTTACCAGGAGAAAATGAATTGCTAGGAAGAGGCGTAAGTTATTGTGCAACGTGTGATGGACCTCTTTATAGAGGGAAGTCAGTTGTGCTCATTGGAGATTCTCATGAAGCAGAAGAAGATGTTAACTATCTTGCAGAGATCTGTGAAAAAGTGTATTATGTTCCGCTATATAAAGAAATAAAGAATATAAGAGATAACATTGAAGTGATTTATGATAAGCCTAAAAAGGTTATAGGAGAAGGGGTTGTAGAAAAGTTAGAATTGGCAGATTCTACACTTGATGTGAGTGGAGTATTTATTATTAAAGAAAGTATCCCAACAACACAACTACTAAAAGGACTAGAACTTGAAAACCAGGCAATCAAAGTAAATAATTTTATGGAGACAAATCTGGCAGGAATTTATGCTGCAGGAGATTGTACAGGGAAGCCATATCAAGTGGCTAAAGCAGTAGGGCAAGGAACAACAGCGGCTTTACAAGCAGTTTCTTATCTTCACGGATTAGAAAAATAGTATAAATATAAAAAGCACAGTTTTGAACTGTGCTTTTTATATTTATAAAGTTCTAAAATAAAGACAACCTCCATATAAATAGGGTAAGGAGGTAGAAAAAATGAATTTTATGTACTTATTATTGATTATAATCTGTATAACAGCAATAATAACTTTATTAATAGATATAGGGGTAGTGAATAAAAATCCTTATCCATTACTTAAGGGTATATGTATTGTATTGTTTGCTTTTTCTATATTAAGGTATTTTACTTTAATAGTTTATGGGGATTCTCCTACATTAGGTCAACTTGATAAGCTGAGATACTTTTATTTAGCAACAAGTATAGGGCTTACGATACCAACAGCATCAGCTATATGGTATATTACTCCTCATCTTAGAAATAAGATAAGTTATGGTAAATATCTTCTTTTTTTCTTGCCATGGATTATCTTTTATATATATGTGATTGTGATGCAGCCTACTCAAGTTGTTTTATCCGATACCTATGGATATAAATTAATGCTTACAGGAGAATTTCCAAGATATTTGAGTATTGCACAAGGGAGTTTTGTAGGAGTCATTATTTTACTATGTATAACGGGTATCTTAAAATATAAGAATGAATACTTAAGAAGTCAATATTTTGTATTGATTGCAGCACAAGTATTACTAGCACTGGATGGATTAACTTATTTATTACCTACAACAACAAGTATTCCTCCTTTCACATTAACAGAAGTATTTGGATTTATAGCTATTTTTTATGCTTTTTATAGTAAACCATTGGACGTGAAAAAATAATACAAAAAGAGGAGCAATTTGATAGGCTCCTCTTTTTGTATTATAGAACTAGATTAAAGTTTCATATTTAGGAATAATACATACACCACAAGCGTCCGGGCCAGTATTTACTCCAATAGTTGTTCCGATAAAGAAGAAATGATCAGGTAAAAGGTTACCAATTGATGAAGTAAACTGTTCAACAATTTTATAAGCATCTTCTTCATTATCTGCATGGCCAACAATATAGTTAAAACCATTAGAATTACTACCAATGTATTCGTTAGTTAATTCAAGGACTTTAGCAATGGCTTTCTTTTTTCCACGAACTTTGGCTACAGGGAAAAGTTGACCATTTTGAAGATAAATAACAGGTTTTACATTAAGCATTGTGCCAAGTAATGCAGAAGCTTTACCAATGCGTCCACCATGCTCTAGATAATCAAGTGTATCTACAAAGAAGAAGATACGTGCTTTTTCGATTAATTGAGGGATGACGTCAATAATTGTTGTGAAACCTAAACCATTTTGAATCATACGTGCTATTTCTGTTACAATTAGGCCTTGTCCTCCAGTGGCATTTAAGGAATTAATAATTTCAATTTGCGCATTAGGATAATTTTCTAAAATAAGTTCACGTGCATTAACTGCAGAGTTATAAGAACCACTAAAGAAACTAGATAGACATACACAAATAACAGGTTTGCCTGATTCAATGAAAGGTTTAAAGGTTTCATAATAATCATTAATACTTGGTAAAGAAGTTTTTGGGAAAATTTTCTCACTACGCATACGGTTGTAAAATTCAGTAATAGGAAGTTCCACAATTTCTTTATAGTATTCTACTTGGTCAAAAGATACATAAAAAGGTACCAGTTGAATGTTATATTGGGCTACAGTATTTGGGTTAAGGTCACAAGAAGTATCGCTAATTAATACGATCTCACTCATGTTCTCACCTCCTTTAATAAAATATGGTACTAAAATATTTTAATATGCTCTAGGTATGGTGTCAATTAAAGAGTCATTAAAAATGATAAAAGTAAGAATTTGGAAAAGCATTTAGTGCATATATTAATTTTAGTTACCAATATAAGGAGGCACGGACATGCTATCATCTAGTTTAGAAGAATATTTGATAACTATTTATGAAATTAATGAAAAAGAGGAAGAAATTAAATGTAATGAGGTGGCAAAAGCTTTAAATGTTCCTCTAAAGAAAGCCATTCAAGCTATTCAAAGGATGCATTATCAAAAGTATGTAGTTTATAGCCCGTACCAACCACTTGTTATTACAGAAAAGGGTAAAAAAGAAGCCAAATATCTCTTATCAAGAAATCAGTTAATTGATGAGTTTCTTGAGATTTTACAGATTACAGAAAATATAGAGACAGAAAAAGAATCTATGAGACAATATTTATCGTATCAAACGTTGGAATCTATTGAAAAATTTGTTTTATTCAACAGGCAGTATCCAGAGGTAGTTAATCGTTACAAAATATTTCTTAAAAGGAAACCAAGAACAAGAATTATTGAGGATATGCCAGAAGAGGATCAAATATAGTACACCTTAGGGTGTACTATATTTGACTTTTTAAACATAAACTAGTAACAATTATAAGTTAAAATATGCTATAATGAAAAACTGATAGAATATGACTTAAACCAATAGAAGTGGAAATAATTTTATTTAAAGATAAGAGATAGAGGAACGGTATGGAAAAAGACACAGCAAAACAAGGAATTATAAAAGGTGCAATGATACTAGCAGCAGCAACATTTATTAGTAAGATTGTAGGGATGCTTTATAGAATTCCAGTTACTAATATACTAGGTGATACAGGAAATGCTATTTATGGTCAAGCGTACAATGTATACATTGTACTACTTACATTATCAGCAGTAGGTATCCCAAGTGCAATATCTAGATTGGTATCTGAACGTATTGCAGTAGGTGCATATAGAGATGCTCAGCGGGTATATAAAGTTGCACTTATTTATTCGACTATGCTAGCTACTATTTTAGGGATATTTATGTGGAGTGGTGCAGAAATTATATCACAAGTAATGGTTAGGGATACTTCACTAACTATGCCACTTAAAGCATTATCACCAACTATCGTAATTGTAACGATTATGGCAGTTATGCGTGGTTATTTTCAAGGGATGAATAACATGGCCCCAAGTGGTATTTCTCAAGTTATAGAACAAGTATTCAATGCAATATTTAGTGTAGTATTGGCATATGTATTTATTGGAAGAGGTATAACAGAGGCAGCCACAGGAAGTACATTAGGGACAGGTGTAGGAGCATTAGCAGGACTTATATTTATGATTTTTGTATATTATATGATTAATGGAAAGATGAAAAAACGTATACAAAAAAGTAAAGACTACACTTATCAATCCAATAAGACCATTTTAAAACAGATTTTATGGACAACTATACCTATTGTACTGAGTACGTCTGTATTCTCACTCATGATGAATGTAGATAGCTTTATGCTAGCGAGAATGTTACCTCAGTCAGTAGATTATTTGTGGCAAAATGACCTTATACACACTTTACCTATTACAAATGTGATGCAATTTGTAAAGCCACATATGTTGATAGAGCAAACATTTTTACAGCTCCCACCTAATGCTATTGCTTATGCACAGGGGAATAACTTATTAACTGCTGTATGGAGTATCGCTCCAATGCAAATAGAGGTAGGGAATATTGCTACCAGTTTAGTGGGGCAATATTTTGGTAAGTATTTTACATTAGTGAATGTTCCAGTTTCTTTAATATTGACAATGGGAACAGCTGCTATACCAGCTATAGCCATGGGAATGAGTGTAGGAAATATAAAAGAAGTACGTGTGAAAACAAGGATGATTTTAAAGATAGGAATGCTGTTAGCAATGCCTTCAGCAGTAGGGATTGCCCTATTTGCTAAACCTATTATGGCGCTTATTTTTTCAAGTCAGCCAGATGGGGGAGAATTATTAGCATATGGAGCAATTTCTATTCTATTTATAACAGTTGCACAACTAACAACGGGTGTGTTACAGGGAATGGGAAAACAACAAATTCCAACAATACATGCAACAATTGCGTGTATTGTAAAGGTAGTTCTTAATGTTATCTTATTGTCTATACCAGGAATGCATATTTATGCAGTTATTCATAGTACAACATTATGTTATTTAATTTATGCAGTATTAAATGTATATTATTTAAAGAAACAATTAGAAATGAAATTCAACTGGAGAAAACTATTTATAAAACCGGCTTTAGCAGCAGGCATTATGGGAATAGTTGCTTATGGGATTTATAGTGTACTATGTATGTGGCAATCAAAACCAAGTCTCTGGCTATTAGTAGTGATTCCAGTAGCAGGAATTATTTATGGAATAGTAGGAATTTTGATAGGGGCTATTACCACTAGGGACTTAGAAAATATTCCAGGTGGTAAAAAGATAATAAATCACTTAAAATAGTTAAAAATCCTTCGGACTAACTGTATAAAAATTAGATTATTAGGAATAATCTAAGAAAATACATGTTAGATGGAGGATTTTTCAATGTTAAGCAAAAAGCAATATATTTGGATGCTTGTCTCAGCTTCGCTTATATTTATAGCGATATTTGTATTTAGCTATATTTATACAGTTACACATATAGAACCTATTGTGCCAGATGAAACAGAAATAACTAAAAAAGAAGAGGGCGTTTCAGAAGAAGTAGCAGAGGCTAGCCGCGATACGAGTAATATTACAATTTTACCAAGCACCAATGTACTTATTAGAGTAAAAGATCAATATGATAATGTATTGAATGAACAGGTGTTAGAGGCTAATAGTTTAGTTGGGTTAGATGAACAAGCGATAGCTCAAATGTTTAGGGGATATGATATAGAAACATTTGATCATAGAGAAGTTGTATTAGAGAAGGTAGAATATGTACAAACACAAGAATTAAAGTATCGATTAGCTATACAAGATGGAGAAATAGGGATAGCTACAGATGGTAAAGAAGAGTTTGTGAATTTAGGATTACCTACAAAGGACTTCTCTAAAAAAACTAATCTATTAATTATAAATGGATTAGTGAGCATTAGTGCAAGCCAAAAGAATTCTTTGGAAAAAGATCCTGATTACATTGAATATATTTTGCAGAATCTTAGTGAATAAGCTGACATATTGTCAGCTTATTTTGGTGTCTTGCAAAAAGGATAGATTAAATCTACAATAGGTAGCAGAGAGGATGAAGTATATGAAAACAGTAGGTATAGTAGGTGGCGGTGCATCTGGTTTAATTGCTGCAATAGTAGCAGCAAGAGCAGGTGCAAAAGTTTTAATTATAGAGAAACAAAATCGTATTGGGAAAAAGATTTTAGTAACAGGTAATGGTAGATGTAATATTACCAATACATATGTAGAGAAGAAGCATTTTCATACAAGTGCTAAAATAGATTTGTTTGATCCGATTAAATATTTAGATGAAGTAAAAACAATAGAATTCTTTAATGAACTAGGAATTATTTCGTTAGTAGAAAATAA
>JBOFPL010000216.1:0-4478 GCA_051659885.1 Cellulosilyticaceae bacterium | reverse complement strand
CAGGTGGATATATGTCATGGAAAGGTATGAGTGCTTTAGATGAATATTTAACTGCTAACAATATGGCTTCAATAGACTGGAATGCATTAAATGCAGACGCCGAAGGTAAAAAGAAGAATGCTGATGAATTAGTTGAATACGCTATAAAAACATCAGAAGGTAAAGAAATGGTAGTATTACTAATGCATGATACTTACGGAAAAGAAGAAACAGCGAAAGCTTTACCGGGTATAATAAAATACTTTAAAGATAACGGATATGCATTTAAAACATTAGCATAATAAATTTTATATAAAAAGGTGACTTAATATTATTTTAAGTCACCTTTTTAGCGTCAAATAATATATTTATTTATTTAAATTATTAAATAAATATAAAAAAAACTTTATAGAAGGAAAATTCAGAATCTTTAGAGAATATATATACTTTAAAGAAAAAAGTAGTATATACTAAAGTAGTACACAATATACTACAAAAAATATTTAGGGGGAAATGAGATATGTTTAAGCTAAACAAAAAAATATTATCAACGACAATGGTCCTTACATTATTAGCATCGAGTTTATCATCGTCATTAATAGTTTCACAAGCATTAACGAAA
Organism: Cellulosilyticaceae bacterium; assembly: GCA_051659885.1. Lineage (GTDB taxonomy): Bacteria > Bacillota > Clostridia > Lachnospirales > Cellulosilyticaceae > JAVVPO01. The sequence goes on along the minus strand of JBOFPL010000216.1, from coordinate 3,877 downwards.
AATAATGAATGCGCGGCACAAAAAACTTTTTTAGATGCAGTTGATTCAGAGAGGGCAACTGATTATGTAAGATATCTATCAGAAACAATAGGCCCGAGAATTTCAGGAACAGAAGAAGAATATGAAGCAGCAGAGTATATTTCAGGGGAGTTTGAAAAATTAGGATATAAAGTAGAAATACAAGAATTTCAATATACTAGTGGTGGTCAAACAAAAACATCATGGAATGTTGAAGCTATAAGAACTCCAGATGGAAATGACGAAGCTGATACTGATGAAATTGTATATGTTACAGCTCATTATGATAGTGTAGCGAAGGCTCCGGGAGCTAATGATAATGCATCTGGTGTTGCTGCTATGTTAGAAATAGCAAATTCAATCAAAGATTTAGATATAGATAGAGAAGTGAGATTTGTAGCTTGTGGCTCTGAAGAAGTTAGCCTTAGAGGTTCTAAAGCTTATGTAAATAATCTTACTGAAGAAGAAAAAGCAAGAAGTGTAGGTTCATTCAATATGGATATGGTAGCAACTGATTATGGACCAGCATCTGAGCTTGCTGTTTATACTTCAAATGGAAAAAGAAATGCAGTAACAGATGCAGTAGCTGAAGCAGGAAGTGAGCTTGCTAAACGTAGTACATCTAAAACTAGCTATGATGGAGAGCATGAAATTACTCCAGAAGGTAAATTAGTAGCTATGGGATCATCAGATCACGTACCATTCACGAATGCAGGAATACCAGCAGCATTATTTATAAATGTTGATCCTACTAAAAAGCATAATCCAAGAGCTGCAATAGAGCCATACTACCATAAACCAGAAGATTATATGAAAAACTTTAGTACAGAAAGACTTGAAAGAACTATTGAATTAATAGGAAGTGCAGTATACGAAACGCTAGATATAGATCATGAAGAGGAAAAAGCAATAAGCATAGATAATATGATGAAAGATTTAGAGGCTTTAGCAAGTGTAGATAATGCTAGAGTTACTGGATTTGAAAATGAGCACCAAGCTGCAAACTATGTTTCGAATGAATTTAAAAAATTAGGCTTAAACAGCAGAAAACAAATGATTAAAGATATAAGTGGATTTATAGGAGAAAGAGCTGTAGTTAAGGCTGGAGAATCTGTAATTCCATCTAACTTATTTACATACTCTAACTCTACAAATGGTGTGTTAGAAGGTGAAGTAGTAGATTGTGGATTAGGTACACCTGAAGATGTTCAAGATAAGGATTTAAAAGGCAAAATAGCTCTTATACAAAGAGGAGATATAACTTTCTCTGAAAAAATAGAAAATGCAAGCGCTCAAGGTGCTTCAGGAGTAATAATATATAATAATCAAGATGGTGCTGTAAATGGAACTTTAGGTGGCTCAAATCTTAAATTAGCTCCTTCTGTATCTATAAGCAAAGCAGATGGTGATAAAATAGCAGCACAATTACAAGCAGGTGAAACTGTTAAATTATCAATGGATATAAAAACTAATATAGAAGAAGGTAGTTACTCATACAATGTAATCGGTAATTTACCTGCAGCTAAAAATCCAAGAACAGCTCAAACTATAGTAGTAGGAGCGCATTTTGATTCAGTACAATGTGCTGGTGCAAATGACAATGCTACAGGAACTGTATCTATAGTAGAAGCTGCAAGAATATTATCTCAACCTGAAATAGCTAAAAACTTAAAATACAACATAGAATTTGTTGCTTTTGGTGCTGAAGAAATAGGATTAGTAGGATCAAAAGAATACGTTAAGACTTTACAAGACTCTGGAAGAATAGACAAAGTAAAAGGTATGATAAACTTAGATATGGTAGGTGTAGGTAATAACTTAGTACTTTACAATTCAGCAGGAGCTGATCATGAAGTAACTGATATAGCTAAAAATGTAGCTGATGAACTAGGATATTTAAATGCTAGTACAGCTCAAGATTTACATTCTACATCTAGTGACCATGCTCCATTTGAAGCAGCAGGAATACCATCAACTTTCTTAACATACAGAATGAGTGAAGCAGGTGGATTAGATCCTTACTACCATAAAAAATCAGATACAATAGAAACTGTAAGTCCTCAGTTCTTATACAACACAACTGATGTAGTGGTTGAAACAGTACTTGCAATGCAAAACACTGCACCAAGACAAGGAACAGGAAATAACGCTGTTAATTTCAATGTAGATGATGTTGAAAGTGAAGATATGCCAACAAAATAATTAATAATAAAATATAGTTAAGAATTACAAAAGATAAAAAATAGGGGGATAAAAGAATGGCAATAGCAAAAGTTGTAACGAGTGTATTAGTAGGTACATTAGCAGTAGGAAGTATATCTGTAGGGGCAAAAGTATTTAAAAATGATGAAGTAGAGACTATAAAAAGCAACGTGAAATCTATAGAAACTTCATATCAACAAAATGCAAATGATTTAGTAGATAAATATAATCAATTATATGCAGATGCAACAGCAGAGATAGCAGACCTTGAATCAAAAAGAGATGAAGCAATAGGTCAAAAAGAGAAGTTAGAAGTGTACGTAGTGGAATTAAAAGCAAAAATAGCAAAATTAGAAGCAGAAATAGCAGACTTAGAAAATTCAACAATAGGCGAATTGAAAAAAGAGATAAAAGAATTAAAGTTAGCGCTAGAAGATGCTGAAGCAGAAATAGATTGGTTAGATGCTGAATTAGTGAAGTATGATGAAATGTTAGAAGAAAAACATGCACAAGTAATAGAATTAAAAGGAAACATAACTGATTTACAAGGGCAATTATCAGATACAGAAAAATCATTACAAGAAGCTAACACTCAAATAGATAATGCAAATAAAGCAATGGAAGATTTAACATCACATACAAATGAAAGAGTAAATTCAGTTCAAGATGACTTAGTAGATGTAGAGAGTTTACCTACTTTAAAATAATATAAGGATACAAGGTATAAAATATGAATATACAAAATGTAGTGGCAGTAGTTATAGCAGGGGCAATAGGTGTATATGGAACTGTTGCCCCTGCAGGTAAAGTGGATTTAGAAAAATTAAATGAGATAAACAGCAATTTTGAACAAGCAATGTACAAGATAAGTGAATTAAAAACTAATGAACAGAAATTAGTTAACAAATACAATAAACTATATGAAGATGCAAATGATATGATAGACTCATTATCTAATAGTTTGAATGAGAAGGATAAGAATAATAAAGAAAAAGATAAAAAAATAAAAGAGCTAGAATCAAAAATCCAAGAATTACAGAATAATCAAAGCCAAAGCAATAATAATGAAAATAATAGCACTGAAGTAGAAAATAACCAAGTAGACGAATATCAAAATCCAGATGAAAGTAAACCAGAAGTAAATGAATCAGAAATAAATCCAGAAAATAGTGAAGAGAAACAGGAAAATAATGAATTACAAGAAGAAGTAATAATAACAGAATAAGCTAAAAAACGAGTGGAATAAACATATTTCACTCGTTTTTTAGCTTATAATCACTATACTCAACACCATAATTATACATTTGCTCTAACACAGGAATCATAGTTTGACCCATATCAGTCAAACTATACTCTACTTTAGGAGGTATAACAGGATAAACCTCTCTATGTACCAAACCATCTTCTTCTAAACTTCTTAATTGATTAGTAAGCATCTTTTGAGTAACCTCAGGTAGCTTTTTCTTAATCTCACCAAACCTAAGACTCCCACTACTCAAATACCAAAGAATTAAAATCTTCCACTTACCCGAAACCAACTTATGGAACAAAGTCATAGGACAAGTCTCATACTTAGCACAACTATGACTCATATGGCATTTATGATGGGAAGCTAAAACCTTATCCATAACACACCTCACCTCAAACTCACATAATG
>JBOFPL010000215.1:0-5872 GCA_051659885.1 Cellulosilyticaceae bacterium | reverse complement strand
AACAAAGAATAGAAGAAATAGCAAAAGAAAAATCGCAGATAGAGTATTTAACCAAGGTAAATGAGCGTAATTTACTAGCTCAGAGACTACATGATAAGATAGGGCATACGCTAGCAGGTAACATCATGCAGTTAGAAGTAGTTAAAATAATTTTTAAACAAGATATAGATAAGGCTGTTGAAATGGTGGGCCAAATTACAGATCAGCTAAGAGCGGGAATGGATGATATTAGATTGACACTGAGAGAACTTAAGCCTGAGCAAAGTGAAGTGGGCATACAACAGATTAAAAGCATTTTAAAAGATGTAGAAAGCAGACATGAGATTAAGACCTATTTAAACTATGAGGGAGACCTAGAGAATATAGGTATTAATAGGTGGAAAATTATAGAGGATAATCTTCAGGAAGTAGTGACTAACTTCTTGAAGTATTCAGAAGGAGACCAAATGAGTGTGTCCATACAAAACTTAAACCAGGTCATCAGGGTAAGTTTTGAGGATAATGGAAAAGTTCAAGGACCTATTAAAAAGGGACTAGGAATAAAAGGAATAGAAGAACGTATGGTGATGAATAATGGAAGAATGGTTTTAAATACGGATAAGGGATTTCAGATTATCTTAATTTTTAATAAATAGGAGGAGAAGATGATTAGAGTATTGGTGGTTGATGATGATCTATTAATTAGAGAGAGCTTAAAGCTTATTTTAGGAAGTTTTGAGGGGATAGAGGTTGTAGATATAGCAGCTAATGGCAAAGAGTGTATAGATAAGGTTAAAGCACATGAAGTGGATGTCGTATTGTTAGATATGAGGATGCCTATTATGACAGGGGTTGAAGTTCTAAAATACTTTAAGAACAATGGACTACGCCTGACCACATTAGTGCTGACTACATTTGATGAGGAAGAACTAATAGCTGGTGCATTGGAGAATGGAGCAGCAGGGTATATCCTTAAAAATAGTGCACCGGATAAAATTATAAATGCTATTCGATCAGTAGCGGTAGGGAATGGTGTATTTGAAACAGAAATAGTGCAGCGAATGGGAGAAAAAGGGAAGGAAAGAAATGCAGATTTTTCGGGTTATGAGCTCTCTAAGAGAGAACTCGAGATAGTTGAGTTAGTAGCTGAGGGATTATCTAATAAGGAAATTGCAGAAACACTCTACATATCAGAGGGAACCGTGAAAAACTATATTACCTCTGTACTTGGCAAAATGGATCTCAAGCATCGTACACAGATTGCTATTACTTATCTCAGGTCTCAATATGACTAAAGTCACGAAAAGAAGGTTACTTTTGATACTAAAAAAGGAGCCTTCTTTTTTGTATACTCAATATAGATAAAGTAATCAAGAAGAAGTGGTTCAAATAGATCAGATTAAAATGAGGAGGGATAGTATGAAAGTCGTAGAGGTTCATAAGTTATATAAAAGTTTTGGTGAGGTGCAGGCCATTAATCATTTGGATTTACAAATTAGAGAAGGTGAGATATTTGGGTTATTAGGTCCAAATGGAGCGGGGAAAAGTACAACGATTAATATACTCAGCATGCTGATTCAGAAAGATAAAGGGATAGTTAAAATTTTTGGTAAAGAGATAGAACAGTATGAAATGGAGATTAAGCATCAGATGGGGGTTGTACCTCAGGAATTAGCTATTTTTGAAGAACTAAGTGCCTATGAAAATGTAAGCTTCTTTGGCTCTTTGTATGGGCTTAAAAGAGAGGAATTGAAGAAAAAATCGTTAGAAGCTCTAGCCTTTGTAGGATTGGAAGACAAAGGAAAAAGCAAAGCTAAAACTTTTTCAGGAGGGATGAAAAGAAGATTGAATATAGCTTGTGGTATTGTGCATAGCCCAAAGTTGATTATTATGGATGAGCCTACAGTAGGGATAGATCCGCAATCAAGGAACTATATTCTTTCCTCAATTAAAGAGCTAAATAGGCGAGGGGCAACTGTTATTTATACAACTCATTATATGGAAGAAGCAGAGGCTATCTGTGATCGTATTGCAATTGTAGATAGAGGAAATGTGATAGCCGTAGGGACACAGGGAGAATTAGCTTCTATTATAGATGATAAAAATACGATTCAGGTTATGGTAAGAGATATAACAAAAGTAAATGCAGATGTACTAGGAAAAATTAAAGGCGTAGAGCATGTACAATTTGAAGGGAATCGCGTAACGATCTCTTCAAAAAAAGAAATTACGAATTTAGATAAGATTATTACTTACCTCACAGAAACAGAGGCTAAAATTGTAGGCATACAGACTAAGGAGCTTGATTTAGAAGATGTCTTTTTAAATTTAACCGGTAGGAAATTAAGAGATTAGGGGGAATGGAAAATGATAGGGATTCAAATTATTAAAAACTCTATAAAACGTAAGTTATATGATTATAAAACATTAGTCATGATAAGCCTTTTTCCCTTGTTACTAACGATTATTTTTGTGAATGTATTTAGTGAAATAGAAAATATAAATTTAGGGGAAATTCATTTAATTATTCAAAGTGATAATCAAGTAATAGGAGATGCTTATGCTGGTATGTTGGAGACGCTTAATGAAGCTGAAGGGGTAAACATCAAAAGTGAGAGCATATCAAAAGATATAGATGGTGCAAAGATACTAGATGAACAAAAAGCTGATTTTTTGATTTGTTTAAAAGAAAACCCTTTTAAATTAGAAATTATTAAAGGTAGAGGAAGTAGTTTAGAGGCAATGCAGATAGAAGGTATTTCTCAAAACTACGTAAGACAATTTGTGCTCAGTGAATTAGCGGGAGGAATGATACCAACTGCAAAAGAGGTATGGGAATATGAAAAAATAGAAAAAGAAGAAACAGTTCCTATTGCAATAGGAATGCTTGTAACAATGATCGTATTTGGCACATTATTAGGCGGGCAATATGGTATTAACCAAATCTTTTATATTAAAGAAGCTAGAGGAAGAAGAGTTGTTACAGCACCTATCCGAGAAGTGAGTTTATATGTATATGAACTCATTGCCTCATTACTGATGCTGTTTGTGGTGACATTAGGTTTAACTGGTATTTATAACGTGCTTTATGACCTTGGATTAGAAAAGAATGTACTAGGTGTCATTGGAATTATAGGTGCATTAACGGTGATGGCTATTACATTAGGTGTATTGATAGGGATGTTCGTAAAAAGTCCAGCGGTAGGAGAAAATCTTTTATCCTTAGTTGTTATCGGAGTTAATTTTACGAGTGGTGGATTTACACCCGGGATAGACTTGGGGATAGTAGGAAAGCTGAGTCCCATTAGAGGAGTTGTAGAGGTATTAACAAATATGATTATAAAGGGAGAGACACAAGGAACTTTTGGAGTTGTTGCGAGTATATTTGGGGGATGTACTGCCCTATTATTAATAGCATTTGGGCTGTTAAAAATAAAGAAGAAGGGGATCACTTATGGAAAATATATTAAAGTTAGTTAAACATAATATTAAGATGTTTTTTAAGGAACCTTGGGGGATTGTACTTTTGATTTTACCTATAGTAATGAGTGTGGCAATGATTAAAATGCTGAGCATGGATACTATGTCAGTGAAAGGAACCATAGGGATTTTCTTTAGTGAGCAAAACCAAGGAGTTATGGAGCAGTTAGGTAAACGACTAGGTGAAGAGAATGTGACAGTTAATTTATATTGTAATCAGACTCAAAGTGATGAACTAAAAAAAGAGAGCATAGACCAGTTCGATGTGACTATGATTGTACAGGATGGCGATGTATTGCAGGCAATGGCACAAGGAAAGCATGGCATTCAGATTGTGTATAAAGAAGATGGAAGTTCTGAAGCTGTAAAGGGAACATTAGAGGCAATTCTAAAAGAAATGCAAATACTAGCAGAAGTAAGCGAGGGACGTCAGGAAAAATTTCATCAACTCTATGGAGCGTTAAATGAAAAGGCTAGTGACATGCTTATGAAAGCAGAGGGTCAAGAGTATATGGCGAATAAACAAGCATTTGGTATCTTTGTTATGTTGCTGCTTATGTCAGGGGGCTATAACCTAAAGACTATGGCTAGAGAAAAGGAGTCAAGAATATATGAACGTATAGGAAGAGGACCTATTCGAAAGCATGAGTATATATTAGGGCATGTAGGCGGTAGTTTAATCTTACTAGTGACACAAGTTGTGTTAGAGTGGATTGTAATGAGTGCTTTAAAGATTAATTTTAATCTAAGTATAGGGACATTTTTAGGGATAGGGATAACACTTGTACTGGTTAGCGTGGGGATTGTCTTATTATTACTAGCATTAAGTAAGGATGTGAATATGTTTGGGGTATTATTAGGATTTGTAGTGCCACCGATGGCAATGCTTAGTGATTGTATTTTTCCTATAGAACTTTTACCAGAGTGGATCGATAAAGTTTCATTAATCTTCCCTATAAGGTGGATTATGAAGGGTTATAATGTAGCACTAACAGACGGAACAGTGTGGAATTTATTAGGATGCTTGATGTTAGCGAGTATACTTGCGATTATCATGATTCTAATAAGTATTATTTTAGAAGGTAAAAAGAATAAGATATAGAGTTCAAGACCATACTATTGATGTAAATAATAAGGAAATTCCTTGTCGGAAAGGGGCAATAGTGGTGGCAAAAAATAAAGATAATCAAACAAAGAAAAAGGTTAAAACAAAAGCTAACAATATGGCAAAAATGGAAATAGCAGAAGAAATTGCACCAAAAAAGAAAAATAAAAAGTAATAAAAGTGACAATAAGTACTTTACTACATATAAAGGTAGTAAAGTACTTATTTTTTTATAATAATTAGAAGGTGATTAAATGGAAGTGAAAGTGTATTGTGTAAGATGGTGTGGACCTTGTAATAAGTTAAAAGATTACCTAGAACATAATGGAGTTAGCTATAAAGAAATTTTGGTAGGAGGTACGCAGGAAGATCGAGAAGAACTGCTTGAAATATCGGGACAAAGGGCAGTACCTGTTATGACCTATGGAGACGTTGTCATAGTAGGATATGATAGGGGGAAAATAGATCAAGTGATTAAACAGATTAAAGAAAGTCAGAGCAATCAAGAAGATAGGAAGCTAGAGGCATAATGGTTGCTAGTCAGGAAAGAGCATGATATAATTAAAAACAAATAAAAACAAAGGAAAACCACAAAAATTAAAGGGGGAATTGCGTGTTAGCATTAGAGAGACAACATGTAATTATTGATATTATCAATAGAGAAAAGGCTGTGAAAGTCATAGAATTAAGCAAACAGTTTGGTGTAACAGAAGAAACAATTAGAAGAGATCTAGAAAAGTTAGCCAAAAAAGGTATTGTGAAAAAAACTTACGGTGGAGCTATCTTGATGAGTCATATCGATGAAAAGGAAAATGAAGATCCATCATTTGATCATAGAGTGAAAGAAAATACTACAAGTAAGGCTAAAATAGGAAGAGTCATTGCACAGCTATTAGGAGATGGAGAGACGATTGCATTAGATTCTAGTACGACCTGCTTAGAAGTAGCTAAGCAGCTACCAGAACATAAGCGATTGACGCTTATTACGAATGGGATTAGTGCCATTACGACACTCAGTGAATATGAGGAAATAACAGTTATCTCTACAGGGGGTACACTAAAGAGTGCATCACTATCATTGATAGGACCAACAGCGAAGAATAATATTATGAGTTACTATGCAGATAAGGCAGTTATTTCTTGCAAGGGCATTGATTTAGCAAGAGGTATAATGGAGTCGAATGAATTGGAAAAGGAAATTAAACAATCATTCATTGCGATAGCTAAGGAGATTATACTAGCTGTAGATCAGGCTAAGGTTAATAAAAGCTCTATTCATAAATTAATGGAACTTCATCAAGTTGATTA
>JBOFPL010000214.1:0-17205 GCA_051659885.1 Cellulosilyticaceae bacterium | reverse complement strand
TGGCTAGAGCACATGGTTCATACCCATGGTGTCGGGGGTTCGACTCCCTCTTCCGCTACTTATGGTCGCTTAGCTCAGCTGGGAGAGCACCTGCCTTACAAGCAGGGGGTCGCAGGTTCGAGCCCTGCAGCGACCATTTTTTGTGTTTAAAATAAGGGATAATTTTCTGTTTAGAAAATTATCCCTTATTTTTATTTACCGAGTTATTTGTTATTCCTAGAAGGGATATATCATTTAGCATTAATGAACCAGAAGGGGTCTGATTAAAAATAAGAGAGAGACTATTAATAGTTGATAAGTTAACATGAGTAAACAGACTAAGTGGAATTCTTAAATCACTGATTGGAGTAAAAGTAGACCAATATGAAGTAAATGTATTATCCATAAGTACACCTGGTTGATACCTCATGCTGGTAGATGAAGAATCAATAAGGATTCTTTCGGATTTTCCGTAAGTATCTGTTAGTTCTATGATGAACGATTGAGGTAAATTAGGAGAATTCAACATATTTGTAGGATCTAAGCCTATATTTAGAGATAGTGAGCTAAAAGAAGAAATGTCTTTGTACTTAGGTGGAATGGTAATTGTCAAGGTAGCAGAGGGGACATTCCAACTCATGCGTAGTAGGGGAAAGGCTAAAGGGTTACCGGGCAGGGAAAAGGCACCAGCAGTATCCTTGGTAGGTAAGTAACTATCTACTACATAGCTGAGAGATGAATTTTTTGATTTAATGTCTCCCCCAAGGTTGTTCAAGGATTCACTATACGGTCCTAGTGGGGATAAGAGGGTAAGTCTGTCGTGGAGCGTAAGGGAGGTTAATACATCACAACTATATAGTGAATTGGGAGAAGGAAAAGAAGGATTAAAAGCGGTAGTTGCAGCAGACGGAGTAGACAGAGTACGTAAAAAGTCTAAAGTAAAATTTGCTAAAAACCCCCTTTGATCGTGAGCGGTTAGCTTGTTAATAGCAGAGGATGTATCGATATAAACTGAGTCATCTTGTTCAATTGTAGAATTAAAAAAATTATGGTTAGAACCATACAGATAAGTGAGCTGAGTAAAGGAATATCTGTTAGGAGAAATAGATAAATCATTATAAAGTGATTGTCCATCTAAGTTAACTACACATCCGTCTAGCTGAGGTAATATGATACTTGTAGGAATATCTAAAAAAGAATAAGAGGATGTAGAAATATAGCTAGGTGCAACAAATAGTAATCCTGATAAATTGAATTGATGAAGAGAAGAATATTTTTTAGCTATATAATAGATAGACTCCGCATTAAAAGAGTGGCTGATGAAGGAAATATCAGAGAGATCTCCTATGTTTTTTAAGTCAAATGGATAGCCTACATCATTACCTTGAAAAGCTTGATACAGAAAACTCAAATGAGTATCAAATAATTTATCTAATCTGAGATTAACTTCAGTAATATCTTGACCGGTTAAATAGCTAGGAGGAATATTCAGAGAGAGTGCCACATAACCGTTAGAAGCTAGTTCTTGAACTAAGTAATTAAATCCTAAATCCAGGCGAGGAGATGAGGTTGAAAGAATATCTTTAGAGCCTGGAAAAATAAAAACAACAGGTAGTGAAGAGCTTTTTGAAGCAGGAATACCAATGGTACCTTGAATGGGGAAAGTGATTTGATTACCATTGGGGTCAGTAAAAGAGGAAGAGCCTAAATCAAAAGTCGAGATAGAAAAATTGGAAGACAGTGTAAAATCATCAGAGCTAGCTGCTTCTGCCTTCACAAACTCAAATGAAGAAAGAGGAGTAGGAGGAATGATTAAATGACGAAAAAAATTATAATAAATCCATGCTAAAGAGATACTAAAAAGAATAAGAACATAAATAAAAAGTTTTTTTATAGGTAATTTATAATGTAACATAGAAAATCCTCCTTTTCTAAAATAATATCTAGAGTATTACCAAAACGCAGATATTAAATAACAATTACATAGAATAAATAAGAAACAGGATAGTCTTAATACAAAAAGACTATCCTGTTTCTTATTTATAAATTAGTATTTCTATATTTTTTTGGGCTGGTACCTGTTATTCTTTTGAAGACCTTACAATAATAGCTTTGGTTTTCAAATCCAACAGAGATTGCAATATCTAAAATGGATTGATTGGTATTAGTAAGCATGAGTTTGCTATGTTCAATTCTTACTTTGTTAAGGTATGTAGAAAAAGAGGTACCTGTTTCTTTTTTAAATAAGGTGGAAAAATAGGAGGCATTAAGATGAATATAATTAGATACTTCTTCTAAAGAAAGCGAATTAGAATAGTTAGAGTTAATATAGCTGATAGCTTTACGAATAATACCGGAATTCTTAGAAGATAAGGTGTTTAAAACATTGTCGCTAAATTGATTAAGAACCTTTTGCGTAAGGAAAAAGAGTTCATCTAGTGTTTGAAGATAGGTAAGCTCCTGAAGGAATTGATAATTAAGTCCTAAGAGTTCATCTTTAGAGCCGCCACCTTCCATTGCAGCGCGTGAAAGTAATGAGCAGAGCTCTAATACTCTAGCTTTAATGATTTCTAAATTACCGCCATGACTAAAGAAAATATAGCCTAATAGATCATTAAGTACGGCTCGAGCATTTTCTACTTCACCTGTTTTGACAGATGATAGAAGTTCTTTTTCTTTATCATAAGGATAATAGACATCTATTTCTTTTAGCTCCTTATGGTATTGAATATTTTCGTTGATCTTAGATTGCTGTACGAGTCTTGTATGTTTTTCTTCTAAGACATAAGCGTGTTTAAGCATAATGGAGGAAGCTACACAAGAGAGTAGATGAGCAAAGTATCTTGTATTATAAGGTGAAATAATAGGTAAAGTATTTAGGTGTTCAAATAGAGTAGATTTTAAGTCTTTATCAAGATTATACTTATGACATAAGTCATCAATAAGAAGTGTATCGGGTTCACTCATTAAGAAAGGACCAACAATGAATGCGCCTTTAAAGCTATTATCGGATACTAATGCAGTAGCAATTTGAGTGAGACCAGCAGGACAAAAGAAAATATAAGGTTCGCCTAGTAACATGGCTTGCTTACTTGCATATAGATGAGCTTGGTTACAAGGACTATTATGAGCAGTACATTTATTAAAGAGTTTACAAAATTTAAAACCTTCACCTTCGGAAAGAACAGTATTGCCTAAACTATCAATGAGTTGCAGACTTAGATGGGTAGTGTAATTATAGGTTTTAATAGCCATATCCAACTCACTTAAATTAAAGTTACTATCTAAATTTAGAATCATAAAAAACCTCTCAAAAAAATTTTAGTACAAAATAGAAATAGTACAAAAAAAGTAATTAAGTTACAAGAGTTAAAAGTAATACTTAATTATAATAATATCATAGTAATTTAAAAAATCAATTTGTTTAATGGGGGATATGGATTATGAATCTTAATGAAATTGCAGAACAGCTTCAAAAAGGTAAAGCCAAAAAAGTACAAGAGATGGTAACAGAAGCATTAGAATTAAAAATAGATCCAAAAGCTATTCTTGAAGAGGCATTATTAGCCCCAATGAGTATTATTGGTGAAAAGTTCAAAAATAATGAGATTTTCGTACCAGAAGTATTAATTGCTGCAAGAGCATTAAATGCAGGAATGTCAGTACTTGAGCCAGCTCTTATTGAAGTAGGGAACAAGCCAGTAGGGAAGGCAGTTATTGGGACTGTAAAAGGCGATTTACACGACATTGGTAAAAATTTGGTAGCAATGATGTTAAAAGGAACAGGGTTTGAAGTTATTGATTTAGGAATTGATGTATCAGCAGAAAAGTTTATTGATAGAGCAGAAGAAGTAGGGGCAGATATTATTTGTATGTCATCTTTACTAACAACAACTATGACTTATATGGGATCAGTAGTTGAAGAACTAAAAAATCGTAATTTAAGAGATAAATATATTGTTATGATTGGTGGAGCACCTGTTACAAATGAGTTTGCAAAACAAATTGGAGCTGATCACTATACACCAGATGCCGCTACAGCAGCAGAAGTTGCTAAGGCAGTAGTAACAAGTAAATAGGAGGATTAAGGATGAGTCCGAAAGAGCTATTATTTGCTACACTAAAACATGAAAAAGTAGATAAGACACCATGGGTACCTTTTGCAGGAGTCCATGCAGGGAAATTAGTAGGGTATAATGCTGAGGAAGTGCTAACAGATAGTGATAAGCTTTTAGAAGCGTTATTAGAGGTAAACAAACTTTATAAACCTAATGGGCAACCTGTAGTATTTGACCTTCAAATAGAGGCGGAAGTACTGGGGTGTGAGTTGGTATGGGCTGTGGATGGACCTCCATCAGTAAAAACACACCCATTAGAGGAGACGACAAAAATTCCTTGTAAATGCACTCTTCCTACTAAGGAAGATGGTCGTATTCCTATGGTATTAGATGTCATGCGCAAAATGAAAGAAAAAGTAGGAGAATCTACAGCTCTTTATGGATTAATTTGTGGTCCTTTTACATTAGCTTCTCACCTAAGAGGAAATAATATTTTCATGGATATGTTTGATGATGAAGAGTATGTTAAAGCATTATTAACTTACTGTAATGAAGTAGCTAAAAAAATGGCTAATTACTACATAGAAGCTGGGATGGATGTTATTGCAGTAGTTGATCCGCTTGTGTCTCAGATTTCTTCTGATCATTTTGAAGAATTTTTGAGTGAACCTTTTACTGAGTTATTTAATTTTATAAGAGAACAAGATGCATTTTCTTCATTTTTTGTATGTGGAAATGCTACAAGAAACATTGAAGTTATGTGTCATACCAAACCAGACTCTATTTCCGTAGATGAAAATATAGATTTAAAAGCAGCTAAGACGATTACTGATCAATACAATGTAGCTATTGGCGGGAATATACCGCTAACATCTATTATGTTACATGGAACACAACAAGATAATATGAAATATGTAGTTGATCTAATGGACAGTCTAGATTGTACAAATCTTATTTTATCTCCTGGATGTGATATGCCATATGATGTACCAATAGAAAACGGTATAGCTGTTACACAAGCTGTACATGAGACAGAAGAGATAAGAAAAATATTAGCAAACTATACTGCTATAGAAGAAGATATAAACGTAAGTATTCCGGATTATGAGAAGTTATCTAAACCGTTGATGGAAGTATTTACTTTGGATTCTTTAACATGTGCTGCATGCACTTATATGATGGAAGCAGCTACTGTAGCATATAAAGAGTTTAATAATGAGATTGATATGGTAGAGTATAAATTTACTATTAAAGAGAATATTGCGAGGTGTAAAAAAATGGGAGTAACTAATTTGCCATGCATCTATATTAATGGAAAATTAAAGTTCTCATCAATTATTCCTAGTAAAGAAGAATTAAGACAAGTAATTAATCAAGCCATATTAGAAGTGAAAAATAAATAAAGATAAGTAATCAAAAGGAGGGAGTGGCAAGTGTTGTCTCCTTCCTTTTATTTTTGAGTGTGAGGAGAAGAAATGATAAAATTATATTTGATAACGGGTTTTTTAGGAGCAGGAAAAACGACATTATTAAAAAATATTATAGCAGAGTGGAAAAATAAAAAATTAGCTGTTATTGTGAATGAATTTGGTAAGGAAGGAATAGATGGGAAAATAGTAAGTGAAACAGGTGTGTGGACTGAAGAAATTACTAATGGATCTATTTTTTGCTCATGTAAGTTGGATAAATTTTTAGAAGTATTACAATCAGTTATACAAAGGGAACCGGAGATTATAGTTATAGAGGCCTCAGGATTAGCTGATCCAACGCAAGTTAGAAAAATTTTAGAGGAACCGAAATTTAAAGAGGAGATAGAGTTTCAAGGAAGTATTTGTTTGATAGATAGTAAATATTTTTATAAGATTATAAATACTGCTAAAGTAAGTAGTAAACAAGTTAAGGTAAGTGATATAGCGCTTATTAATAAAATAGATTTAATAAACGAATATGAAATAAAACAAATTGAGGAGAGTTTAAAACAACTTAATCCTTATCTAAGAATTTATCATACACTATATGGTGCAATAGAGTTGGAATGGATTGAGAGTTTAAAAATGCAATCCCAGGCAAAAAGGAAGAAAGAAATTTTGACAAAGGATTTAGGATTACAGAAATTTTTAGTATCAATAGAAGGAGAAATAACTTATAAAGAGTTTATAAAGTTTCTAGAAATGTTTCTGGAAGATACATATCGCATAAAAGGATTGATTGAGTTAGAGGGAAAAAATTATTTAGTGGACTGTGTAGGAATGGATATTGCACTTTCTTTATATCAAGGAGATGTGAAAAAAGAGAGACAATTAGTTATTTTAGGAGGAGAAAAAATGCCCCTATATACCAGTTTAAAGAAAGCGAGTGAGTGGTATTGCCAGTACAATATAAAAATACAGGATTAGAAAAAAACAGGATTATACAAATGGATAAATTTCAACTTACAGGAGATAGAAAAAAGATTTTTAGGGCATTAGATTGTTATGAAGAGAGTCCATTTTACGAGGAAATGTTAGAAGTCTACGAGGAAATGTTGGAACAAGCGAAGCGAGTGGTAACGCCTAAGGCTGCTTTATACATTGAGGAGAATCTTAGTGAACAGGAAGTTGAAGAATTTCATGGATATAAAGAAATAATCTATAATTGTTTAACAGTAGGAGAAGCACTTCCAAAAATGATACTGCAGAAGTTTGAAAAGGGAGATTACTTAGAAGGAATGGTATTAGATAGTATAGCGGATTGTTTTACATTTGAAGTGTTTGATCAAGTGTATGAACAGTTGTATGGTTACCTTAAAGATAACCAATTAGGGACGATTAGATTATCGCCTGGAGAAAGAGGGTTTGATATAAGATATCATAAGTTATTGAAACAAAAGTTACAGACACTAGAAACAATAGGCGTAGATATTAATGAATCCTATATGCTAAATCCAGTTAAATCAACTAGTTCGGTGTTTGTAGCAGATAAAGGGCTAGTACTAAATAAAAAACTGCATGAGTGTAAAAAATGTGCAGATTCAACATGTAAATGGAGGCAAAAACCTTATGAAGATTAAAGTAACGAATACATCTAATGAAACAGTATTACAATATCTAGGAAAACAGCACATTAAGCTTTCTGCACCTTGTGGGGGAAAAGGAACCTGTGGTAAGTGTAAGGTAAGAGTACTGAGTGATACAGCGGAAATAAGTACTGAAGATAGAGTGTTTTTTTCGGACAAAGAATTAGAAGAAGGATACCGATTAAGTTGTAAATTAATGATGCAAGAGGGAATGCAAGTAGAAGTAGAAATTGAAAGAGATAAGGAATTTAGGATCGTAAGCAGTTATGAACAGATAAAAAATGAAGAAATAGTACAGAGTAAAGAAGGGTATGGTATAGCGATAGATATTGGAACAACTACTATAGCTATGGAATTAATTGATTTATACAGTGGGAAAATAAAATCTGCACATACTACATTAAATAGTCAAAGGCAATATGGAGCAGATGTTATTACTAGGATTAACTTTTCGGCATCTGGGGGTGTAGAAAAATTAAAATCAGCAGTACAAGAAGATATATTAAAAGGGATAGAAAGACTTTGTATAGAGGCGAATATTAGTGAAAAACTAATAAATGAGGTTACTGTAGCAGGTAATACAACTATGTTGCATACTTTAGTAGGATTAAATTGTGAATCATTAGGGCAATATCCATTTACACCAGTTATTTTGGATACAACTGAATATGCCTTCCGAGAGATATTTGAGCAATCGGATCTTACAGCACACTTAACTTTATTGCCAGGGATATCAACTTATGTGGGAGCAGATATTACAAGTGGATTATATCATTGTAATATTCATGAATCAAAAGGAGTGAGATTGTTTATTGACATAGGAACCAATGGAGAAATGGCAATAGGAAATAAGGACAAGGTTATTGCTTTAGCTACAGCAGCAGGACCGGCTTTTGAGGGAGGAAATATAAGTTGTGGAGTAGGGAGTACTAAAGGAGCTATTTGTAGTGTTAGGTATGAAAATGGAGAATTTATCTGTGAAACTATAGGGGAAGTTACACCAGTGGGGATATGTGGAAGTGGATTAATAGATATCATGGCGGAATGCCTTAAATATGAACTAGTGGATGAAACGGGATATATAGTAGATGAAAGTGATGAGATTATTATTTATCAAGAAAATGAAATAAAAATTGTACTTACTCAAAAAGATATTAGACAAATACAGTTAGCTAAAGCTGCTATTAGAGCAGGTGTGGAGGCTCTGATTCATACATATGGGTTAGACTATAATGCAATAGAAGGGGTATATTTAGCAGGAGGATTTGGAAAATATATTACTAAAGAAAGTATGGCTATTTTAGGACTTATTCCAACAGAACTAAAGGGTAAAATTATAAAGATAGGTAATTCTTCTTTAGGCGGATGTGTAAAATACTTGACACTAAAAGATTCAAGTAAAAATTTGGGAAAAGTTAGGAGTATATCAGAAGCAATTAACTTAGCTGAAAGTGTACAATTTAATGAGTTATTTGTGCAACATATGATGTTTTAAAGTAGGGAGAGATGCATAATATAAGGTGTTTTGGTGATGATATAATGTTAGTAGAGCGTTTAGGAGGATAAGATGAAAAAGATACTTTTAGTAATGATCATCCTAGTTACAGTCTTATGTCCGACGATGACTTATGCGAGTAAAAAAAGTGATGTACTCATTGCTGTTAATGATGAACTAATAGAATTTACAGAAGGTAAAGGGGAATCGATTGGAAATATAACATATGTACCCTTAAGGGAATTTGCACAAGCAATGGGTGTTACAGTAGCGTGGGATGAAGAAAAAAAAGAAATTGAATTAGAAAAAGAAAAGAAAAAAGTTTACTTAAATACTCAAGATAAATACTTGATGGAAAAAGGCAAAGAAAAAATTCCATTTGATATGGTAGAAGAAGATGGTACAACACTTATTCCAGCTAGAACATTAGCAGAGTATTTTGAGTACGTAGTCAAATATATGAAAGAAGATAGAGTGTTAAGAGTAATAGATAGTGCAGCAACCCTTAGTGATAAAGAATTTAGTCAAAAATACCAAGAAGCTATCTTGAAGCACAATGCAAGGGTAGTGTACTTAACTTTTGACGATGGACCTAATGACTATACCTTGAAAATTCTAGAAATATTAGATCAGTATAATATGAAAGCTACCTTTTTCATGTTAGATGATAGGATGAAGGCTAGACCAGAGGTTGTGGAAAAAGTGTTAGAAAAGGGGCATGCTATAGGATTACACGGAGTATCTCATGAGAAAGATATATTTTATACGGGATTAAATACACCACTTAATGAGATGAATAAAGCTAATGCTACATTAGAAGAGATTACGGGCAAAAGAAGTGCATTAGTACGAATGCCTTATGGGAGTGTGCCATATTTAACAAATGGGCAATATAATAACTTAGTAAACTATGGATATCGTATATGGGATTGGCACGTAGATTCGAGAGATTGGGCAAGCAAAGAACCCTACACGCCCTATAATAGTGTGGTGAATCAGCTAAAAGAAACTACGGAAGATATGCCTGTAGTCTTATTTCATGATAGAAAAAATACAATAGCAGTATTAGAAATGGTTGTTGAGTGGATGAATGAAAGTGGTTATACATCTGAGTGTATAACAAAAAATATGAAACCTAAAACATTTAAGAAAATAAAATAAAAAGCTACCCCATATTATTATTATATTAGATTTTATGAAATCTAGTATATGTAATAATATGGGGTAGTTTTTTATACCTTAGACTCAAAAGATCTACCTATAGTTAGTTGCTAGGAGAGCTTTTAAAGGAAAGAAACAAACTGAGTGATGCATATAGTATAGGAGGAGTATAACTTGTAGAATAAAGCAGACAAGATACTTCTTAAATATATGAATTGGGTGAGTAGCTATGAAGCGAGGAAGCGGTATTATTATGCACATTTCATCCTTAGCTAATCAGTATGGAATAGGTAACTTAGGAAAGAGTGCTTATGAGTTTGCAGATTTCTTGCATAAATCAGGACAAAAATATTGGCAAATCCTACCTCTGGGTCATACGGGATATGGAGATTCTCCTTATCAGTGTTTTTCAGCATTTGCAGGAAATCCTTATTTTATAGATTTTGATAAATTGATAGTAGAGGGATTACTAGATATAAAAGATATTCAAGAGATAAGTGCAAAAAGCAACTTAGAAAAGGTAGATTATGGATTTTTATTTGAGCACACATTTGACATTTTAAAGATAGCATATAAACAATCAAGTTTAGTTTTTACAACAGAGTTAGAAGTGTTCAAAAAAGATAATGAAGCATGGATAGGGGACTATGCACTTTATATGGCTATTAAAGAAAAAATGGGAAGAAAGCATTGGAAGGATTGGGAGATAGAAATAAAATTAAGAAATCCTGAAGTCTTAGGAAGATACAAGGAAGAACTAGAAGATGAAATAGGGTATTGGACGTTTGTTCAGTATGAATTTTTTAAGCAGTGGCATGAACTGAAAGCTTATGTAAATTCATTAGGAATAGGGATAATAGGTGATCTTCCTATTTATGTAGCTGGAGATAGTGCGGATGCTTGGGCGAATTCAGAACTTTTTCAGTTAGATCGTGAAAAGAACCCTATAGTTGTAGCGGGATGTCCACCAGATGCTTTTTCAGAAACTGGTCAGTTGTGGGGAAATCCTATATATGATTGGGAATCTATGAAAAAAAATAACTATAGTTGGTGGGTTAGTAGGATACAGGAAAGTTTAAAACTATATGATATCATTAGGATAGATCACTTTAGAGGGTTTGAAGCTTATTGGGCTATTCCGTATAAAGAAAAGACTGCTATGAATGGCAAATGGATTAAAGGACCAGGAATAAAGTTATTTAAAGCTATTGAAGAAGTATTAGGCAAAGTAGCAATCATAGCAGAGGATTTAGGATTTTTGACACAGGAAGTATTAGATTTAAAAGCTGAAACGGGTTATCCAGGAATGAAAGTATTGCAATTTGCATTTGGAGGGGAAGAAAATAACTATATGCCTCATACTTATCAGAAGGAATGTATTGTTTATACAGGGACGCATGACAATGACACTGTAATGGGATGGATGAATACAACTGGAGATCAGGAAGCCATAAAAGAAGCTATAGATTACCTAGGATTAAATGAAAAAGAAGGTATAAATTGGGGAGTTATAAGGGGGGCATGGGCAAGTGTGGGAGAAGTAGCGCTTGCACCAATGCAAGATTTTTTAGGATTAGGAAATGAGGCTAGAATGAATTATCCATCTACATTGGGAGGAAATTGGATGTGGAGGATAGAGAAAGAATCACTAACGGATGAATTAGCAAAAAAAATCTATAAAATAACTCGAAGATATGGAAGATGTAACAAGAGTATGGCGGTTCCAGAGAAAAGAGTATAACTAAAAAAGCTAAACAGCCTTATAAATAGGCTATTTAGCTTTTTTAGAGTGAGAAGCTTTAAGTTTACAAATACCTTGAGTCATAGTGCCCATAGGACAATAAACACACCAGGACTGAGGCTTATAAAGAAGCATAGTGATAATACCTAAAATAGTTGAAGTTAACATGATACTATAAAATCCAAAAGCAAATTGACTAACCCATGGTGTTATAGCGCTAAGGTCAGCTAGATTCCAAGGAAGTTTGAATGTCCATAATATAGTAATCACTTGTTTGAGGGACTGGGTTTCATTAAAAACAAGGTAAGTATTGAAAAGCATATTGATAAACATGAGCATAAAAAATACTAAAAATCCATACCTAAAATATTTGTGTTTCATCCAAACGGGCATAGGTTTTTGGCGAGAAAGTTTCAGCCTATGGCCCAATAGATCAAGAAGTTGGCCACGCCCACAATATTTATTACAGTAGGCTTTAGTGCCGGTAAATAATGAAATGATAAGTGGAAGCATAAAACAAATAAGTCCTAACCAAGCAAAGAGAATATTAAAAAAACCTAAGATAAGATAGAGTGAAGAGAAAACCCATAAGTATTGAAAAATAGATTTTTTGTTTCTTTTCATTGTGATTTCTCCTTTATTATTGCATATGAATAGTAGAAGCGGGGCAAGCCTTAGTGCATTTACAACAACCTACACATTTATCAGGATTTACCTTGGCGGATACCCCAGATATAATTTGAATAGCATTTACGGGACAATTTTTCATACATACACCACAGGCAACACAGTATTCAGTGTCAACTACAGCTTTTTTGCGAGGTTTAGAAGAGGTCATAAATAAACTCCTTTCATAGCATGATAGATGGTATAAATAGAGTATAATATAAAAAAGAAAAAAAGTATGTGATTAAGTCACATAGTTAATTGAGGAAAAGAGGAGCGGAATGGTGTGATAGAAAGTTTATATAAAGCATATCCTATTTTAAAAATGATTAATGAAAGAAATAAAAATAAATTGGATGAGGGATTTAGTTTTAGAGTGTTAGAAAGAGGGGAGTATCTAAGGGGTAAAGAATGTCCTGGTTTAATTTTTATTGTAAAAGGAAAAATTAAGGCAGAAAAAATTGATTTAGAAGGAAGGCAAACCAATCTCTATGAAATAGAGGAAGGGGAATTATGCCATGAAAGTCTGAGTTGTCATTTAAAATGTGAATCATTAGAAGTGATGGGGTATGCAGTAGTAGATACCATAGTAGCTATTTTACCAAAAGAGATGATAGATAAATACTTATTAAATGATGTAGAATTTATGCAGTACCTATATAAAAATTTATATAATAAGTTTAAAACGATTATAGGACATAAAGAATCTATAATCCATGAATCCATAGAAGAACGCGTTTTAAAGTATTTAGCCCAAAAAGGGAAAAACATTATTTATACGACACATCAGGAAATTGCATTAGAATTAGGGAGCTCAAGAGAGGTTATTAGTAGAAAACTTAAGCAATTAGAAAATGAAGGTTATATAGAATTGGGAAGGGGAAAGATAAAACGATTAAGATAAGGTTAAAGGAAAAAGAGTAAATGGGATTAGAAAATATTGAAATAATAGGAGCTAATGAGAATGGAAGAGAAAAAATACTTACAAGCTATTGAGTTAAAGGAGTACAAAGGAACTATTTTTAGACACTTTAAAGGAGATTATTATTTGTTGCTAGATATAGCAATACATTCAGAAACAAGAGAGGAATTAGTTGTGTATAAAGCATTGTATGGGGATTGTATAGTAACTGCAAGACCTAGGGAGATGTTTTTGAGTGAAGTAGACCATCAAAAATATCCAGAAGTCAAACAAAAGTATCGCTTTGAGCCGATAGAAGTCAAAAGTGTAAAATAGAAAAAAGGAGACTAGATAAGAGTCTCCTTTTTTCTATCTAAATATTTTTTTAAAAAGTGAAGTTTTTTTAGGGATGGGAGGATTAGCTGGAAAGGTAATTTTAAGGTGTTCTTCTAAAAAAGAAGAAGCGAGTTTATAAGCCATTGTCTGCTTACTTCCACCATATAGAGTTTGAGATTGACCACTTGGAAGAGTAATAGTATTTTTACCAAAGGTGAGAAGATCTTCTCCATAATAATCATCTAGGGAACTTTTAAAATAAAAATCCTCAGCATATTGCCTAGCAAAGCCATAGAAAGTGTCTGCACAAATATGTGTATCTAGATTAGTATGAAGTTCATTCTGTGTATCTTGATAAACACAATAACAAAAGAAACAAGCTAAGTCTTCGGATGAAAGATTATCGAACATTAAATTATGAAGGAATTTGTAGCCTATATAAGAAGAACAAAAAATGCCATGTGATTTTGCATAATCAATCAAGTCAGCAGGCGCTTCACAATCTTCATCAAAATATCGGTCAGTTAAAGCCTTAGCATCACTTTTTGTAATATTGGAAGGGAGTGCTATACCTAAGGAGTTGGCATACTCCAATTGATGAGGAGTAGCAGGAGTGGAGTCTATTGTATTAAGTAATTTAAGACGTTTTGATTTCATAAATCTCTCCTAGTTGTTATGAATAAGTTTTTTTACTTAGTATAGCACAAAAAAGATAAGAAATTTCAATCCCAAAATAGAAATAAAGGATATTGTGTTTGTGTAAAAAATATAATATTATATAATTTATAGAATATTTAAATTCATCAAATAAATTACAGGGGGATATGTATGAAAGCTAAAAAATTAGTATCAGGCATAATGAGTTTGTTGATTATTTCTACTATGGCAGCGGGATGTAGTCAGAAGGTAGAGCAAACTAGTACTACGGCACCTACAGAAACAAAAGTAGAAGAAAGCAAACAAGATATAAAAAAAGATGAGACTAAAGTAGAGGGGCAAAAATCTTTTACATATTGGGTACCTATGCATGGGAATGCAGCTACTATTTTGAAAAACTATGGTGAAAGTAAAATGTACCAAGAGCTTGAGAAAAGAACAGGTGTGAAAATAGAATTTGTGCATCCTCCTCAAGGTAGTGAAAAAGAACAGTTTAATATCATGATCAACTCCGGAGATTACCCTGATATGATTAGTCAACCAAGTGCCTATACTGGAGGAAATGACAAAGCTATTGATGATGGGGTTTATTTGAGGCTAAATGAGCTTATCGATGAGAATGCACCTAATTATAAAGCACTTAGAGACAGTAATCCTGAGATAGCTAGACAAACTATTACTGATGCAGGCAATATTTGGTCTATGGCATGTATTCAAGGTGAGGTTGAACCACCATGGGCAGGGTTAGCATTACGTATGGACTGGCTTGAAGAATTAGGGCTAGAAGAGCCAACAACTATTCAGGAGTTAGAAAATGTGTTAAGAGCATTTAAAGACCAAAAAGGTGCAGATGCCCCTTTACTTCTTGATAAAACAGGAAAAGATTGGACTGGTGCTATTATTTCAGCTTTTGGGATAGGACCAGATTATTATAGAACAGAGGAACAACAGGTTAAGTATGGCCCACTAGAACCAGCATATAAGGACTACTTAACATTAATGAATAAATGGTATAACGAAGGATTACTAGATAAGGAATTTGTAACACGTGATGGTAAGAGTACAGAGGCGCTTATTACATCAGGAGAGACTGGAGTAATGGTTACTGCATATGGGAGTATAGACTTCTATCATGGAACAATGAGAGGGACAGAGCCAAATGCGAAGTGGCAAGGTGTTCAGTCACCAACTATGAATGAAGGAGAATCAATTAAATTTAGACAAAGTAATAATTACTATAAAGGCTGTGATACAGTCGTTACTAGTTCATGTAAAGATCCGGCAGCTGCAGTAACATGGCTAGATTATGCATATGGGGATGAGGGATATTTACTATTTAACTATGGATTGGAAGGAACAAGCTATGAAATGGTAGATGGTAAACCACAATTTACTGAACTTATTACTAATAATCCAGATAATTTATCTTATCCAGTACTTGCGTGGGATTACAAGTTACATATGGGGCCTTATTTAAGACAATGGGATGCAGCACCACCTATGACAGAAGAGGTACTTACATCTATTGATAAATGGAGTGTAGCAGAAGATGCTATGGTAATGCCACCACTTTCGCGTACAGCGGATGAGTCAAAAGAATACTCTAAAGTAAGCACAGAAATTTCTACATATGTAGAAGAAATGACAGTTAAGTTTATTACAGGTGTAGAGCCGCTAGAGAATTTTGATAAATATACTGAACAGCTTAAAGGATTAGGGGTGGAAAAAGCAGTGAAAATTAACCAAGATGCACTTGGTAGATATAATGCAAGATAATTAATGGGTAAAAAGAGTATCTCTAAAGAGACTATTGGATAGACTAACAGAGTATAATTAGTCGCTAATAGATAGGGGATACTCTTTTTTTGATAATTAAAAAAATTTATATTTGCATACTATAAATATAAAAAAAAGTTATATATACTCTGTACACCTAAAAAAAAATAAGATATAATAAGCCTAGCGCATACAAATAAATATGCAATATTAATTTCTTTACACTTAGAAAATGGAGGAAAGACCATGAACGAGATCCTTAAACAAATTAGCGATTACGGAATAGTTCCTGTTATCAAATTTGATAGAGTAGAAGATGCACTTCCACTTGCAAAAGCATTATGTGATGGAGGACTTCCAGTTGCAGAAATCACTTTTAGAACAGAGTGTGCAGCTGAAGCTATGAAATTAGTTTCTACTGAATTACCAGAAATGTTAGTAGGAGCAGGTACTATCTTAACTATAGAGCAAGTTGATGAAGCAGTAGCAGCAGGTGCTAAATTCATCGTAAGCCCAGGCTTAAATCCAAAGGTTGTTAAATACTGTGTGGAAAAAGGAATTCCTGTAACACCAGGATGTGCTAATCCATCAGATGTAGAACAAGCTATTGAATTAGGTCTTGATGTAGTTAAATTCTTCCCAGCTGAAGCAGCAGGTGGAATCAACATGATTAAATCTATGGCAGCGCCATACACAAAAATGAAATTCATGCCAACAGGTGGAATTAATGCTTCAAACATCAACAATTACTTATCATTCAACAAAATTATTGCATGTGGTGGTAGCTGGATGGTAAATGATTCACTTATCGCAGCAGGTGAGTGGGATAAAATTGTAGAGCTTACAAGAGAAGCGGTAAATACAATGTTAGGATTTGAATTAGCGCATATCGGAATCAATGCAGAATCAAATGAAGCTGCTATGGAAGTTGCTAACAAATTCAACAGCTTATTTGGAAAAGGAATCAAAGAAGGCAATAGCTCAATCTTCGTAGGTAAAGAAGTTGAAGTTATGAAAGCTCCTTATTTAGGTGCTCATGGACATATTGCTTACAGAACAAACTACATCAGCCGTGCTATCGCATACTTAGAAAGACAAGGTGTAGAGTTCGATCAAGAAACAGCTAAATACGATGCAAAAGGTAATTTAGTTGCGATCTACATGAAAGGTGAAGTAGGCGGATACGCTGTTCACTTATTACAAAAATAATACATTATTAATATTATAATTATAGATATACATTAGGAGGCCAACAACAATGAATAAAGTTGTAACATTTGGTGAAATCATGCTTAGATTAGCACCAGAAGGATATTTAAGATTTTCACAAGCAGAAAAATTCCAATCAACATACGGTGGTGGAGAAGCTAACGTTGCAGT
>JBOFPL010000213.1:0-6826 GCA_051659885.1 Cellulosilyticaceae bacterium | reverse complement strand
TTTATTCCCCTAAACCCTTGATTAGATAAATGTAAAGATTCCGTATTTGCATCATTTCTAAACTCCCCTAAACATATAATTACACATAAAAGTAACGAAATTATTTCCCTAAATAGCAAACCCTTACAAAACTCTATTTAAACCATCATATTTCCCCAATATGGTGGTTCTTTTTTTGTTTTAAATAAATTTTGTATAATTCTAAATAGCTTGACATTCAATAAGCTAACGAGTAGCATAACATTATTACTAATAGAATAAGGAAGTGAAAAGGTTGCTAACTAAAGAAACGTGGATGAAGATTGTATATATTTTTATAGGAATAGCAGCAGTATATATAGGATTTAAATATGTTTTGGGACTCGTTGCGCCATTCATTATTGCTTGGTTATTGGCGAGTTTATTAAATCCTTTTGTAACTTGGATAAAAAGGTATGTTGGGATTCCTAGGGGGTTTGGAACTATATTTTCTATGCTAACGATATTGAGTGCTGTGTTGGGTTTATTAGGATTACTTATACAACAATTATGGCAACAAATGATTGCATTTAAAAATGCTTTTCCTATTTATCAAGAGCAAATTATGGAGTTTATAGGAATAGTTGAAAGCAAATTTTCTTTTATTGCAGATAGAATACCTTTACCAGAAACTTTTACTACATTAGATGGTGTAATTAAACAGTTATTAGATTATATTAGTCAATCTTTAGGGACTATTATTAAGCATACATATGATGTGGTTAGTACAGTGCCGAATGGAGTGTTCTTTTTAATTATTACGCTTATTGCAACATTTTTTATGACAAAAGATCATCAGATGATAAAAGAATTTGTTAAAGCTCAAATTCCTTTAAAAGTAGTAGATAAAATTGTTTTGATGCAAAGAGGTTTGAAAAATGCTTTGGGTGGATATATAAAAACTCAACTTATACTAATGTGCTATACTTTTGCAATCTGTTTAGTAGGCCTATTTATATTACAAAGAGAATATGTATTATTACTAAGTTTAGGCATTGCCGTATTTGATGCAATACCTGCTTTTGGAAGTGGAGCAATATTAATTCCATGGGGAATTTATTATTTGATAATAGGAGACTATGGCATAGGTGTTGGATTGATTTGTGTCTATGGATTAATTTTAATTATGCGACAAGTGATGGAACCTAAAGTATTATCCAGTCAGATTGGGGTTTATGCACTTGTTACAGTAATGGCTATGTATATAGGGTTACAAACGATAGGGGTATTGGGTATTATTATTGGACCAGTCACGGTAGTTAGTATTCAAACGTTACAGCGTGTAGGGGTTATACCGGATTTTAAAAAACCACCCCGTACTAAGGAGTGAGATGATGAAACGGATTCATGTAGATAGGATTGTAGAACAAATTAGGGAAACGTGTAAGGAAGCTAATTGTAGGCTTCCTTACACATTAAAGCTAAAACTAGAGGAAAGTATTAATAAGGAAGAAAGTGGATTAGGAAGAAGTATTTTAAAAGATATCTGTGACAATATTAATATAGCAGAGCAAGAGAGTATGCCTATTTGTCAGGACACAGGAAGTGCAGTGTTTTTTATAAAGCTTGGTCAAGAAGTATATATAGAAGGAGGATCTTTGGAAGGTGCGATTAATGAAGGGGTTAAACAAGGTTATGAAGAGGGATACCTTAGAAAATCTATAGTGGTTAATCCTATTTATAGAGTGAATACCAAAGATAATACACCAGCTATTATTCATTATGAGATAGTACCAGGAGAAGAGTTGCAAATAACATTTTCACCTAAAGGTGGGGGAAGTGAGAATATGAGTAGAGTATATATGCTGACACCTTCTCAGGGGATTAAAGGAATAGAGAAAGCTGTATTAGAGACGGTAGAGCTAGCTGGTCCAAATGCTTGCTTACCTATGATTGTTGGTATCGGTATAGGTGGAAATTTTGAAAAAAGTACACTGTTAGCTAAAAAAGCTTTAATGAGAGAAGTAGGAGAAAAAAATCAAGACCCTAGAATGGCGGAAATAGAAGAAGATTTACTCAATAGGATAAATCAATTAGGAATAGGGCCTCAAGGTTTGGGAGGGACAATTACAGCACTGGGGGTGCATGTTGAAACCTACCCTTGTCACATTGCTTCTATGCCAGTGGCTATCAATATTGGTTGTCATGTTAATAGGCATAAGACTATTATCTTATAAGGGGGAGAATATGAAAAAGAGGATTAATATACCACTTACTCAAAAGGAAGTTAGGGCATTCAAAGTGGGAGAAGAACTTTTATTGAATGGGATTATGTATACTGCAAGAGATGCAGCACATAAAAAACTAATAGAGGAGTTAGAGGGAAAAGGTACAATACCTATAAACCTAGAAAATATAGCTTTATATTATGCAGGTCCAGCACCAAGTAAACCTGGGGAAGCAATAGGTAGTTGTGGTCCGACTACAAGTGGGAGAATGGATACATATGCACCGAGATTGATTGAATTAGGGCAAAGTGTAATGATTGGAAAAGGGCTTAGGAATCAAGCTGTTATAGAAAGTATGAAAAAATATGGGGCAGTTTACCTTACGGCAATAGGGGGAGCAGGAGCGCTTTTAGCTAAATGCATTAAAAGTGCAGAATGTATAGCATATGAAGAATTAGGAGCAGAGGCTATTTATCAATTAACAGTAGAAGATTTTCCTGTAATTGTAACAATAGATACAGAAGGAAAAAATTTATATGAAATAGGTAAACATAAATATTGCAAAATAAAGCAGGGGGAATAAAAAATGAAGTGGGTAGAAGATAAAGTGGAAGAACCTTTTTATACACAAATGTGGTTTTGGATGGTTATAATGATTATTGTAATCTGTTTCACGAGAACGAAGAAAAACCAAGTTATCATTTGTGGAAATGGTAATGGAACAAATACTAAAGAGTTAAAAGAAGAGTAAATCCTAAAAGGATTTACTCTTCTTTTTTTTTGTTATCAAAAAATAGAGAAAGCTGCATGTTAATTATAAAAATATTGCATATTAAAATGAATAATGCTACAATCTTGATAATAAAAAATTATTATTTAATTCAAGGGGGAGCAGCTGTGAAGTATTGGCAACATGAAGAAACTATAGGGTTAGAGCAAAAAAGAATACTACAAGGTGAAAGATTGATTCAAACTGTACATAGAGTATATAATAATGTGCCTTTTTACCATAAAAAAATGAAGGAATTAGGTATTGAGCCAGGAGATATTAAAGGGATAGATGATTTAAGAGTTCTTCCGTTTACCACAAAGCAAGATTTAAGAGATCATTATCCGTATGGGTTAATAGCTACACCTATGGAGGAAGTTGTACGTATTCATGCTTCATCAGGTACAACAGGGCAGCCAACAGTTGTAGCCTACACAAAAAATGATATTGAGATGTGGTCAGATATGATGGCGAGAACTTTTTCAGCTATGGGTATTACCAAGCAGGATATTATACAAAATGCATATGGATATGGTTTATTTACAGGAGGGCTTGGGGTTCATTATGGTGCAGAACAGTTAGGTGCTGCAATCGTACCTATTTCAGGAGGAAATACTAAAAAACAAATACAGCTTATTCAAGAGTTTGGTTCTAGTGTATTAACCTGTACACCATCTTATGCATTGTATATCGGTGAAACAATGAAAAGTATGGGAATAGACCCTAGAGAAACTAAGCTTAGAGTGGGTGTGTTTGGTGCAGAACCATGGACAGAAGAAATGAGAGAACAGGTCCAAAGTATATTGGGTATAGAAGCTATGGATATTTATGGATTGAGTGAAGTAATGGGTCCAGGGGTAGCATTTGAGTGTCAGGCTAGAATGGGATTACATATTAATGATGATCATTTTGTTCCGGAAGTGATAGATCCCAATACATTAGAGGTTTTACCAGAAGGGCAAGAAGGGGAATTAGTATTTACAATGATTACTAAAGAGGCTCTACCTTTATTAAGATACAGAACAAGAGATATTACTCAATTAACAACAGAGAAATGTAAGTGTGGAAGAACACTTACACGTATGCAGAAAGTAACGGGTAGAAGTGATGATATGCTTATTATAAGAGGAGTTAATGTATTTCCTTCTCAGATAGAAAGTGTATTATTAAAAGTAGCAGAAACTGCACCACATTATGTATTAATTGTAGATCGAGTGAATAACTTAGACACGTTAGAGGTATGGGTGGAAGTTAAACCTGAATTTTTCTCGGATGCGATTAAAAGTTTAGAAAAGGTAGAGAAACATATTACAGCAGAGCTTTTCAGTTTATTAGGACTACATGTAAAAGTGAAGCTTGTTGAACCAAGAAGTATTGAAAGAAGTGAAGGAAAGGCAAAAAGAATTATTGATAGAAGAAAAAAATAAGGGGATGAGAGTTTGATTTGGGAAAAAGAAGAGTGTCTATCAAGGGATGAGATGAGTAAGCTACAGGGTGAGAGATTAAGAAATACAGTTGCACATGTTTATGAAAATGTAGCATTTTATCGTAAGAAGATGGAAGATATCGGTTTAGAAGTAGGAGATATTAGGGGAATAGAAGATTTAGATAAGTTGCCTTTTACTACTAAGCAGGATTTAAGAGATAATTATCCTTATGGACTGTTTGCAGTTCCAATGAAAAAGGTTGTTAGAGTACATGCCTCATCAGGTACGACAGGACAGCCAACGGTTGTGGGTTATACGAAAAATGATTTAATGATGTGGGGCAATTGTATGGCTAGGTTATTGGCGGGTATGGGTGTAACGGATGAAGATATAGTACAAAATGCGTTAGGGTATGGTTTCTTTACAGGAGGATTAGGATTTCATTATGGAACAGAAACTTTAGGTGCAACTATAGTGCCTATTTCTACTGGAAATACTAAAAAGCAGATACAAATTATCCAGGAATTTGGTTCTACAGTTTTAGTAACGACACCTTCATATGCATTATATTTAGCAGAAAGTGTTAGAAACATGGGGATTGATCCAAAGTCACTTAATTTAAAAGTAGGTCCATTAGGTGGGGAACCTTGGAGTTATGAAATGAGGACCCAGATAGAAGAAGAATTGGGAATAAAGGCTTATGATAGCTATGGATTAAGTGAGGTAGTAGGCCCTGGAGTAGCATTTGAATGTATAAAGAAAAATCACTTGCATATAAATGAAGATCATTTTGTGCCAGAAATTGTAAATCCTCAGACATTAAAATCTGTAGCAATGGGTGAGGAAGGGGAGATTGTATTTACAACAATAACCAAAGAGGCTTTGCCATTAATTAGATATAGGACCAAAGATATTACAAAGCTTACACAAGGAGAATGTGGATGTGGAAGGACGACTGTACGCATGAATAAATGTACAGGAAGAACAGATGATATGCTTATTATAAGAGGAGTTAATGTATTTCCTTCTCAAATAGAAAGTGTACTTCTTAATTTAGGGGAAACTGCACCGCATTATATCTTAATTGTAGATCGAGTAAATAATTTAGACACATTAGAGGTATGGGTAGAAGGTCGTGAAGGTGTTACTTTTGTTGATGGCATGAGACATATGAAGGCAATAGAAAGAAGAATTACTGAAGAAATAGAGAGTGTATTAGGGATTAGAGTAAAAGTAAAATTGGTAGAACCTAAGACTATAGAGAGAAGTGAAGGAAAAGCAAAAAGAATAATTGATAAAAGAGTAAAAAGATAAGGAGAACATAGAATGATTATTGAACAACTATCTGTTTTTGTAGAAAATAAATCAGGAAGACTTTATGAAGTAATGCAGATATTAGGGGATGCAGAGATTAATGTATCAGCCCTGTCTATTGCAGATACATCAGATTATGGTATTGTAAGGTTGATTGTAAGTCAGCCAGATGAAGCGCTAAGATTATTAAAGGAACAAGAGTTTTCTGTACAAAAAACACCTGTTATAGGATGTAAAGTACCTAATACACCAGGGGGATTAAAAACATTATTAACTTACTTAGCGCAAGAGCACATTAGCATTGAATATATGTATGCTTTCTCCATAGGAGATGATGCTTCTATTATTTTAAGAACAGAGGATTGTGCGAAAACAATAGAAGCACTTAGATCACATCAGATGGAATTAGTAAAGGCTAGTGATATTTATCAAATTTAAATCAACATATATAAGGAAGAAACTCTTTAGAAGAGTCTTCCTTATTTTTTTGTCATAAAAAATCCCCCTCACGGGGGATTAGGAAAGTATGAATAATCCACTTATGCTGAAAGGGTATCAGCGTTAGGAAGAGATTGATTTTCTTCACAAGCTGAAACAAATACACAAGCTGAAATATCACCAGCTACATTAACAGATGTAGTAATCATATCAAGTATACGATCTACGCCTGCAATAAGAGCGATTGCCTCAAGTGGTAATCCTACAGCAGAAAGTACCATTGTCATCATAACGATAACAGTACCTGGAATAGCTGCTGCACCAACAGAAGCTAGAGATGCAGTTATGAGGATAATGACCAATTGAGTTAGGCTGAGCTCTACATTATATATTTGAGCAATAAATACAGCACAGGCAGCTTGGTAAATAGCACCGCCATCCATATTTACTGTAGATCCTAAGTTAAGGACAAAATTAGAAACAGTTTTAGAGATACCTAATTTATTTTGAACGCAGTCCATAGAGATTGGAAGTGTTGCAGCGCTACTTGCTGTAGAAAATGCAAAAAGTTGAGCTGGCATAGCTGATTTAATGAATTGAAGAGGATTTAAGTTTGCAAATAACTTAACGCTACTACCGTAGATAAATGTACATTGAATAATACTAGCTAAAGTAATGACAAGAACAAGTTT
>JBOFPL010000212.1:0-4066 GCA_051659885.1 Cellulosilyticaceae bacterium | reverse complement strand
TCTTTGATTCCGTATTGCTTTTGCATATGTGGCCTCCCTAAAAATTAGAAATGGGTGGGGCCGCTTAAGGAAGGGGGAGGTATTCTACAGTTTCTGATGGCGTCATTTATAAAAATCTAAGCTCATTTTTTAATGAACGCTATAAACTCGCTTGCGCTCAAACAGTATAGCTAGGTGCCATTAAAAAAATTCACTAAGATTTTTAACAAATGGCGCCATATAAAACTTCCGAATACCTCCCCCTTCCTTAAGCTATGTTATCCCCTTTTTAAACTCTATTTAAATTTTTATGTTATTTTTATTGAGTAGTCCTTATTACTTTTTATTTTTACTGAAGCTGTTTAGGTGAGAAGATAAATTATTTATTTATTTATACGCACTCCGCCTCCAGCGTTTATGTTACCGTTTACTTCTTTGCAATTTACGCTAGTTCCAGCACTTACGTTATTTGTTACATCATTGCATTCTATGCTTGTTCCAGCACTTGCGTTATTGCCTATGTTAACTGCTTTTATACTCGTTCCGGCACTTGCATTTCCTTTAACATTACCACAACTTAGGCTCCCCCAACATTCTACATCAGCTACATCTCCTTGATATTCTACATTGATACTCATCCCCTTAGAGTATTCTCTTTGTGAGATGACTTTGTTGCCTCTCATAACTACTACTCTTAGTTTGTCATCTGAGAATTTAGGTGTTTCTTGGCTTCTAGTATTTCCAGTTGTTCCTCCTATACTTCCTAAACTCTTTAACATCTGTTCTGCTTCGTCTGCATTGATTTTACTTGCCTTATACATATCTAAAATCTTTGTTAATTTAATATCTGCCATATCTATTTCCCCTTTGTTTATTAGATTTGAACCAGTTTTTTTATTTACTTTACTAGCAATGATTTTTCCTATTTTACAGCTTTCATCGTATTCTAATGTGCCATCACATTCTATACGCCCTATTTTACATTCTGGACCTAATTTAATAGAGTGTGCTTTGATTACTTTGCTTTCTAGATGATCGGCTTCTAGTTCGCTGCATTCAATGGTATCTACGATGCAGTAATCTCTGTTTACTCTTCTTCCGATATACATACTAGCAAATCCCCCAATTGCTTTGGGAATGTTCATATTGCCATTCATATTGGCTGTGCTAATATGAATTTTATCTCCGTACATCTTAGCAACTGAGCAGAGTCCGTCAATAGTAATGGTGTCTGCGGAAACTTCTTCTGTACAGGTTAACAGGCCCTCACATGAAATTGTTTCTGCTTCTAATTTTGCTCCTTTTATTTTTACCATACCTTCTATTCTTACATTCGTAGCTTTCATATTTTTCAGGATACGTGCCATTCCTTCACATTCAAAGCTTGAAGTTTTAACAATCCCTTTTCCTTTATAAATACCTTCTACAACAAGCTTATTGCAGCTTACATTTCCCTTTATCTTCCCTATTCCCTCTATACTTACTACATCATATTCACCTTCTGTAACACTTCCTATTCCCTCTATCTTATTATTTCTACTCATAGTTTCACCACCTCATTAACTACCGCTTTAGGGGATATTTTGATACTCCCTGAGTATTCCACTCGGTCGATAATGCACAAATCCCCTATTACTACATCTATTCCACTTACGAGTTCTGCTTTAACATAATTTAGTATAACTCTATCTCCCTCAATAGCCTGAACCTCTATAATTCCTACCTTTTGATACTTTAAACCTTCAAAATATTTTTTAAAGTACTTCTTAGGCATATTTTTTAAAAACTTATCTAATTGAAATTCTTTTGTTATTTGAATATGACTTCCCATAATTTGCTTAATTCTTGAGTCTTCTAGAGGCATTATATAAATATTTTCTGCATTTACTTCCTCACTTTTAATTTTCCCAAAGCTATATAGCGACTCACACTCTATTCCTTGAGGTACTATTAATTCTCCTCCATTAATTAAGGTATCCACCTCATATTCAAATGTCATATCCAACTTTGCATAGTTTTCTAATATATCTGTTTTTACAAAGCCTTCAATTTTTGCATCTATTCTATTCTTAGAGTTTACATAGCTTCTTCTATCTGTTTTATCATCGACTACTAAATGATTGCATTCTAGGCATTCCGAATTTAGTTCCCCATGTACAATCATATATTTTGCTTTTGTCACACCTTTTAGATTAATTTCCCCTACTGCGTTCACATCCAACAAGGTACTATTGTACACATTCAGCTCTCCTGCTGCTCTCACTTTATTAACTTTACTTTGATTAATTTCAATTTCTCCTGCACCATACACTGAACAAATTTCACTTTCTTCCATGTGTACTTCACCTGCCGAATAGACTCGCTTATGTTTGCCTGATAAAGTTCTTTCCCCTATACAAATTACTGTTGACATGCTTTCACTCTCCCTAATAGGAATATCCTATATTCTCTGCTTGATTTTCATTTACTTCTTCCTCATCAAATTTAAAGTTGAAGCTCTTTCTATATTTCATTTTTATTTGGTTAGATAAATCATCTAGTCTAATTTCTTTTATAATCTTAAATCTTCCATCAAAGAAAACTTCTGCTTGTTCTCCGTAGAGTGTGGCATAATAATCACTTAATCTATCAAATAGTACAAAGATATAGCCCGTTGATTTTATTTTTTCACAGTAGCCTTTGATGCCTTCTACTAAGTTGATAATCTGGCCCAGTTCAACTTGCAATTCTTTTTCTAATCCGGATAAAGCGATCATAATGAGTACTTCTATATAAGTAAAGCTATCCTTTTGAAACCCTTTTACAAACGCTGGAATTAATCGGTTGTCAATCTCTTCAATAATGGCTAAGTCATCTATCGTAAAATTACGTTCTGCTACTTGGGGTGAAAGGATTTTAGCAATTTCTTCCAATGAATACTTATCCTTTAATTCTTGGATAGCTTTGATACGTGTTAAAATTTTAGTCTTTGGAAAAAAAGTTTCCTGTCCAGTAAATGAAGGCTGTTTGATAAACCATTCTTCCGGTATTAATCTTTCTCTTTTCCATCTATAGAGTTGCCCATAGGAAATGCCTGTTTCTTGAAGTAGGTCTTTTTTTGATATTAGCATTTTTCTTTCTCCTAACGTAACAATGTTTTGTTTTATAGTTTTAATATAACAAAACATTGTTTTATTGTCAATCAATTTAGATATTTATTTTAATTTTACTCAAATAAAAGCTAGGGCATCTTATGGATTTATAGGATGTCCTAGCTTTTATTGTATTTTTAGCTTTTCTCGATTCTATTCTGTAACTACGCTCTCTATTTGCTTCTAGACTTTATCTTACTTCTTCTCTATATTCCTTAGCTCGTTTAACGTAGCTTTCTGCTGATTCATGTAAACCTGCTATTTGTTCTGAGGTTAAAGGTCTGATCACTTTTGCTGGAGACCCTATCACTAACATACCATCATCAATAACAGTTCCTGATGTCACTAAGCTCCCTGCTCCTATCAAACAATTCTTACCAATTTTGGCACCATCCAATATGATGCTTCCCATACCGATTAATGTATAGTCGCCAATTTCAGCGCCATGAATAATTGCCTTATGACCTACTGTCACGCCTTCACCTAGAATAGTGGGCGATTCTTCTGATTCGTGGATTACTACACCTTCCTGGATATTTGTTTTTTCTCCTATAATAACCTGATTCTCATCTGCTCTAATAGTAGCCCCATACCAAATACTACTCTCTCTTTTGATATGTATATCACCTACCAAA
Organism: Cellulosilyticaceae bacterium; assembly: GCA_051659885.1. GTDB lineage: Bacteria > Bacillota > Clostridia > Lachnospirales > Cellulosilyticaceae > JAVVPO01. Next base: position 321 of record JBOFPL010000212.1, on the reverse strand, counting down.
ACGCTATCGGGTGCTAAAAATACATTTTCATCTATTTGTGGTTTTTTACCTTTGTAGCTATAGATCATATTCATTTGCTCTCCTTTATGATGCTTTAGTATCTCTTGTTATTATATCTCTAAAAATCATTTCTTAGTAGTTTTTGATTCTTTACGCTCTATTAATCCTGTACTTTTAATACTTATTGGATAAATTTACTACTTTCTACTAAACAAATCCGTTTAAACATTATATAATAGGTTATGATATAAATTAGAATCGTATGTGATTTGCGTGATTTAGGAGGATATAACGTGAATTTAAATAAAAGCTTTAACTTCT
>JBOFPL010000211.1:0-3382 GCA_051659885.1 Cellulosilyticaceae bacterium | reverse complement strand
CTATTAGAATAAAGTTGAAAATGAGATTAACAAGATTAGCAATGATGTTAGTATACATAGCGACTTTGGTATTACCTGCACCACGCTGGGCAGCATTAATATTTAGGCTAAGTGCGTTAAAAAACATACCAATAACAATAATTCTAAAGTAAATAACGGCATCTGTAATAATATCATTTTCAGCACCCATCCAAGACATAATAGAAGGGGCAAAGAAAAAACCGATCATGGCCATAATGGTTGAAATAAGACCAATTAAAATAATGGATTGTCTAAGAATTTTATTAGCAGCATGAAAATCTTTTTCTCCACATCTACGGGCTACAATAGCTGTAACACCGGTGTTGAGAGAAAAAATAATTGCAAGCAAAATAAATGTAGGTTGCTGGGTGATACCAACAGCTGCAATAGCTGGAGCACCTAGCGCACCTACCATCATTGTATCCATTGCACCTACAAGACTCACTAAGACTCTTTCAAGAGCAGAGGGCCAAGCTAAGTTCATGGTATTTCTGTACAGTTCTTTTGAAGAGGGTAAATCTCCTAAAACTTGATTTGATTTAATCATTTTTCCGCACGAAAAATAATTAGATACGCCTAATTCCATTTTGTCATCTCCAAATAATATAAATTTAATCTATTTTTGAACTAATTTATATTTTATCATAGTATAATGATTGATTCTACAATAAATAACATAGAGATATAAATGAAAAAGCGCGCTAAGTTTCAAAACCTAGCGCGCTCTAAGGTGATAAATAAGTATTAGATTATTTTTGTTGTCCAATCTTCTACATTCCAAATATCTGTTACGAAACTTTCGTAGAAATAAGGTTCATGACAAACAATAACTACTGTTCCTTTAAATTCACGAATAGCTTTTTCGAGTTCATCTTTTGCATCTACATCTAAATGATTAGTAGGCTCATCTAGTACAAGTAGGTTAAGGTCTTGATGGATGATTTTAGCAAGCCTTACTTTGGCGTTTTCTCCTCCAGATAAAACTTTCATAGGACTAGTAATATGCTCTGTTGTAAGACCACATTTAGCGAGCTCAGAACGTACTTCATGATTAGTCATAGAAGGATATTCGTTCCAAAGCTCATCTAAAGCTGTATTGGAATTGTCTCTAGAATCTTCTTGGGCAAAATAGCCATACTCTACATTTTCTCCAAATTCAATTTTACCTGAAATTGGTTTTAGAGTACCTAAAAGTGTTTTAAGAAGTGTTGATTTACCAAGACCATTAACACCACAAATAGCAATTTTTTTGCCACGTTCAATTTTGAAGTTAAGAGCGCTAGTAAGTGGTTCATCATAACCAATAACTAAATCAGTAGCTTCAATTAAGAATCGACTAGGTGCTTTTGAATACTTAAAGTTAAAAATAGGCTTGATTTTTTCTTTTGGTTTTTCAACCATTTCCATTTTATCGAGTTGTTTCATACGGCTTTTAGCCATACCAGTTGTAGCGACACGTGCTTTGTTGCGTGCGATGAAATCTTCAAGTTTATCGATTTCTTTTTGTTGTTTTTCATAAGCTTTTTCTTGTTGGCGTTTTTTGAGTTCATGTAATCTAACGAATTCATCGTAGTTACCTACATAACGTGTAAGTTCACAGTTTTCTACATGATAGATTAAGTTACAAACTTCATTAATGAATGGAATATCATGAGAAACCAACATGAAAGCATTTTCGTAGTTTTGTAGGTATCTTTTCAACCATTCAATATGGTTAACGTCTAAGTAGTTAGTCGGCTCATCTAGGATAAGAATAGTTGGATTTTGGAGAAGAAGTTTAGTGAGAAGAACTTTGGTACGTTGACCTCCACTAAGTTCATCTACCTTTTTATCTAACCCGATTTCACTCAAGCCTAAACCTTGAGCAACCTCTTCGATTTTAGAATCTAAAATGTAAAATCCGCTGTTATCAAGGATGTTTTGAATTTCAGCAGCATCCTCCATAAGTTTAGTTACTTCGTCATCAGAAGCCTCTCCCATCTTGTCATATGCTGATAACATTTCTTGTTCAAGGACAAATAGGCTATCAAAGGCTAAACGAAGATTATCTCTGATGGTTGTTCCAGGAGTTAAGGCTGAATGTTGATCTAGGTATCCAACAGTTACACGGTTAGACCATTCTACAATTCCTTCATCAGGCATTAACTTTCCAGTAATAATATTTAAAAAGGTGGATTTCCCTTCACCGTTGGCACCTACAAGGGCCACGTGCTCACCTTTTAAAAGTCTAAATGATACATTTTCTAAAATGCTACGTGACCCAAAACCGTGAGTCACATTTTTTACGTTTAATATACTCATTACTTATCTCCTTTTGAAGTTAAATCTATCTCTTTATATAATAATAAAAAAGTCATAAAAAGTAAAATGAATATAAAGGAAGAAAGGTATTTAGGAAAAAATGTAGAGATAAGTGTAATAAACATGTAAAAGATCGATGCAACTATAAAAAATAAGTACTGTGCAGATTAGAAAGTTGCAAACTTTGGTATTTACTTGGTGGGGGGTGTCTAGTCTAGTAAGGATATAGAGAATAAGTAAAGCAGGGAATAAAAGTTTCACTAAGATACTAAAGATAGCATTGTTGACAATATCAACCATTAAAGTGTTAGCTTCATAGAATAGACCTGTTTTTAAAAGTGTAAAAGTAAAAACGATATCTAGAGCGTTTAAGATATATATCCAAGTCAATTTTAATTTAAGGGAATAGATTGATGAATTTGTAATAAGTTTAAACATATAAACATACCTCCTAAGTAATAGTATTACCAGTAATTAGGGAAAATTAACTAAAATAGCTTCTTGACAATATTTTTTTTAACTTGTATACTTTGAATATAAAATAATTTGATATACAAAGTATTTTTAATCTCAAAGTATTTTAAAAATACGGGATAGTTGGAGGAGATTTAATTGCAAGGCACAGTGAAAATAGTCAATGAGCTACTGGTAGAATTATTCAACGAGATTTTAACTATTGAAAAGGCGGCTTTACAATCAGGTCCTTTTAAAGACTTATCTATTACAGAAATGCATGTTATTGAGGAAATAGGTCTTACTCCAAGAACTATGACAGAAGTAGCAGATAGAGTCGGGGTAACGGTAGGGACCCTTACAACATCTATTAATAGATTAGTGAAGAAGGAATATGTAACGAGAAATCGTTCGAAAGAAGATAGACGATTTGTAGAGATTGAATTAACAAGAAGGGGTAAGTTAGCTTACCGTGTGCATGAAGCATTTCATAATGAAATGGTTGAATATATGATAGAAGAGCTTTCGAATGAGGATCATCAAATTTTGATTGCATCACTTACTAGAGTAAGTGAATTTTTTAATAAGAAGTATCACCTTACTAAAA
>JBOFPL010000210.1:0-10026 GCA_051659885.1 Cellulosilyticaceae bacterium | reverse complement strand
ATACACTTCCTTCTGCTACAGCCTTACCTGAACTAATAGATGCTACTAATACATACCAGAATGGATATAAAGTTACAAGAGCTATTAAAGTAAGTACTGCATATACAACTGCCATATATATTTTATCACTTTTACTTTGTATCATAATGTCACCCCTTTTCTACCAAACGCTTGTTTCTGCGAATTTTTTACTTACCCAGTTACTGATGAAAACTAAGCAGAATGCAATAATTGAGTTTGTAAGTCCTACTGCTGTCGCGAAGTCATAACGTCCTTCAATCATACCTGATCTATACACGTATGTACTGATAACGTCCCCTGTTGAATATGTTGCTGGTTGATATAATAATAAGATTGCTTCATAAGATACTGACATAAGTTGTCCGATTTTTAAGATAAGCATAACTACGATTGTTGGTCTAATAGATGGTAATGTAACATTCCATAACTGTCTGAACTTACCTGCACCATCGATACTTGCTGCTTCATAAAGCTGTGGATCTACCCCTGCTAAAGCTGCGATATAAACTACTGCCCCGAATCCTACACCTTTGAAGATATTCATTGCTGTAAAGATTCCTCTAAAGTATTCTGGTTTAATTAAGAAGTATAATCTTTCTCCACCAAACATTTCAAGGAAGTTATTGATCAGTCCTGATGGTGCTAAGAAGTTAGTTACAAGACCTGCGATAACTACGATAGAAATGAAGTGAGGTAAATATGTAATTGTTTGAACTGTCTTTTTGAAAGTTACATTTTTTACTTCATTTAATAGTAAAGCTAAGATGATTGGTGCCGGGAATCCGAAGATTAAGTCATATGCACTAATCATAATTGTATTTCTAAATGCTCTCCAGAAGAATTCATCATTTAAGAACTCTGTGAAGTGAGTCAGCCCGATCCATGGACTCTCTGTGATACCCGTTAAGATATCGTACTCTTTAAACCCGATTTGTAAACCATACATTGGTTTGTACATGAATAACGCATACCATAAGATAAAAGGTACGATTAATAAGTACAGCATCCAATGGTTTCTAACAGCAACTTTAAATTCTGCTAGATTAGTTGTAAGCTTTTCTTTAAAGCTTCTCTCTGGCATTGCATTTGCTTTTGCTTTTGACATTTTGTTCACTCCTTACTACTTTTATATACTCTGTTTGAATCGATATTTGTGATATTGAATTATCACGTTTTATTTTTGCCCTGTGGCTATAGTGAAATATTACTATATATTAACCAAGTATTCTATCGTTACTTTCTCTTATATCTATAAAAATACATAGTTATTTGAGTTTTTCTTAGTTTTAGTCCATAAATCATATAATATCAATATGATTTATCCCAAATCCATTGTGTACTTTTAACATTTATAGATTAATATCCAATATTACTTGGTTGTCTTCACCCATTTTACCTATTATATACCAGTTTTAAATTTCACCTATTGATATATACTAATAGATAATGGTATGATAGGTAGGTATATTTTATAAGTAAGTTCTAACTTTTTTTAGGACTTTCTACATAGACTTACAAATTTTTACACATTATAGGGGGATGTATAATGCTAAATGTAAGCAAATTCTACAAACATATCTTTATTAACCTACTATTTATTACCATCTCTATTATTGCTATGTTCTTTGCTCTTTTTTTAGGTAACCAATACATGGTTTCTAAACAATCTTTAGAGCAATCGTATATAAATAGAGCCAAAGAGATTTCTACATCTTTAGATGATAAGCTCTCATCTGGTATTAATGCACTTACTCAATTGTCTATTAATACCACTACACAAGAATATGTAGCACTTAATAAATATAACCCAAAACTTACTGTAGATTTATACAAATATTTTACAAACACAATCAGTTTAGTACCCAACCTTGAACTCACTATAGGGGTTTATAATCCAAATATAGATACGGTTCTTTCTAATCAATCTACATCTACTTTAAATGTATTTTTAAAGAAATTTGGATTAGATAAAGATGCTGATATCTTAAACTTTATTAATCATAACTATAAAGAATCGGACTTATTATCCTCTAGTATGACTTTACAATCTGTAGATTTACATGATACCCAGTACCTCTGCTATATTGTAAGAAAAGATCAGGTTGCGAATGAACCTTTGTTTTTTGTAATTTATCCTTTAAATAGTTTGATTAGACCTTTTAATGAGGATACTTCAGTTAGTGAATTTTCTATTCATATTGATAAGTTAGCTATGAGTAATACTGATACTCTAGCACCAAATACTTATTCTGTACGTTCTGAAGTGTTACCTATTAGTTATAATTTTTCCTTTGTAACTACACCATCTATCGCTTTTAAAGGCATGTTTACCCAGGTTATTGTTGTATTTGTTTTTATGTTACTTATTAGTTTTTTACTTATTTACCGTTTTGCTAATAAAGTATATAGCCCAGTCAAGAGCCTCGTTTCTTCTACTAAAGATGTAGACTCTACAGAAGAGATACTTGATGAATTTGAGTATATTCGTACACGTGTTGAATCTCTCAAAAATGCTATTCATGGCTATAATTTATCTGGAAAAGATATGTTACTCAAAGAAATTTTGTACGGAATCAAAAAAGAAAATATAAAAGATCTCTTAACAACTAATAATATCCATCTCTTTACCCAAAGTACCTTTATGGTTATTATGGTTGCTAAAAAAGTTGGGAATTTACAATTAGATACACCCACTGCAAAGACTTATATCGAGCTTAGTTTAACAGGCGTATTCCCACAGCTTAAAGAGTATGAAAACTATAAGCTTATTAATATTTCACCACTTACTAATGTCTTATTCATTAACAATATTTCTAGATTAGATATCAAAAGCTTTTTTAACGACTTATCTTCTACACTTAATGAGTACTGCACCATTATTACACACCCTGTAGAGTTAGTAGAAGTTTCTCCTAAATTCTATGGCGTCAATGAGTTAATCAAAAATGATAAAATCGGTAATTCTTGTGATATTATTCTTGAAGAAGAAATTGTGATTCAAGCACGTATTCCTTATGTATATAGTGAATCTGATAAACGACTACTTATCTACAATATTACCAGCGCCAACAAAGAAGAGCTGCTTACTTTACTCAACAATCTCTTAGAAGAGAATCTTTTTAATAGAGAATTAGCACCTCAAGTTCATCACGAATTCTTATCTTCACTCTGTTCTACTTTAGGTGGAATATGCCCTACACTTAAGGACCCTAATGATCTTTTTACTTTACTTACAAGTATTAAAGATCGCACTGAACTTAAGATAGCTATTATTAATCTATTCCTAGAGTATTATAACTATCTCAATAGTGATGATGCTAAAAAAGATATGAAATATAACTTCTTAGACTATATTCACAATAATTATGATCAAGATATTTCACTAGCTGATATGGCAAATGAATTCAATCTAGCAGTCAACTATGTAGGTGTTTTATTCAAAGAAAAGACAGGTTATAATTTCAAAGATTACTTAAATACTTATCGCATTAATGTGGCTAAGCAGATTTTACTAGAAACACCTAATATCAAAATCAAAGATTTATCTACATCAGTAGGTTTTATTAATACCAATACATTCATTCGTATCTTCAAGAAATACGAAAGTATGTCACCAGGGCAGTATCAAAAATATGTTTTAGATACACATCCTGAAACCTAAAGGGACTATCGCATAATAATGAAAATGAGCTAGCGAACTAATTAAAATTTTAGTTCGCTAGCTCATTTTCATATTTATAAAGTCTCTATACATTTTTATCGGCTATGCATTCTATGACAGCCTTTTTATAACTTACTTTTTTTTACTTGCTATTATCTTTTTTATACAAAAATAGGAACCTACCTTATGGTAAGTTCCCTATTTTATCTTATACTTATTTTCCGAAAGCTCTATCGTATGCAGCTTGGTGAGCAGCTAAGATTTCACTAGCACCTAAATCTTGTGCTTTTTTAAGGAATCCATCGAATGAAGCATCAACAGCTTCACTTCCAAGTACCCATTTTTGAACCATTTCTTCTGTGTAAGCTTTAAGAGCTGGCTCTTTTTTACTAATTAATTCTAATTCTTCTGGTGTGTATGTTAATCCCATGTTTGCAACGATATCTAAGAATGCATCTGCTTCTAAGTATAAATCAATTCCTTGAAGAGCTGTTTCATTTGTCCATTGTCTCTCATACTCGAAGTTTTGTGGGTATCCAACTTGGATATATCCTAAATCTTGTAATTGATCATTTACTGGAACATCTGCTGTTAATACTTCTTGTTTGAATTGTGGCTTACCATCTACCATATCATATGTTTGTCCTTCAATACCGAAGTTCATAAGGTTTGATCCTTCTTCTGAGAACATGTAATCAAAGATTTTGATTGCTGCTACTGGATCTGCACAGTCTTTAGCAATTGCCCATCCCCACTCAGAGATTTGTGTTCTTGAGTATTGAGTCATTTGGTCACCTTTTGTATTTACAAGTGGTGGAACTGCTACCCACTCAAGTCCTTCGATTTCTGCAGCATATTTATCTTGGTATTGAGCTGTTGATGCTGACCAGTCAACTGTTGATGCACCAATATTTTGTTGGAACATAACATCTCTTGTATCTTTACCTCTTGTGTAAATCTCTGGATCGATTAATCCTTCAGCATAAAGTCTTGCTACTTCTTTTACAGCTTCTTTGAATTCTGGAGTGTATCTGTCATCAATTACTACACCATCTTTAACGTATGGTAAGAATGATGCGCCGTAGAGGTTAAATACTGCTGAGATACCTGTTTTGTTTTCTCTATCGAAGTATCCAATTTCATCTTTTTTACCATTTCCATTAGCATCTTGCTCTCTAAATGTTCTAACAGCTGTTTCATACTCTGCTGTAGTTGTTGGGATTGGAAGGTTATATTTGTCTAACCAATCTTTTCTCATGAATAATATTTCTGATACTTCTCCATCTGGAAGGTATGGGATGAAGTAGATGTGTCCATCTGTTCCTGTAGCTGCTGCTTTAACTTCTGGATTTTCATCTAAGTGTTTTTGAAGGTTTGGTGCATGCTCTGCAATTAATTCTTCAAGTGGTTGAACTAATTTGCTTCCACTTTTCATAATGTTTGCTTTTGAAGCATGGATGATATCTGGAATATCACCAGAAGCTAACATAAGGTTGAATTGTTCATTTGAATCTCCACCTGGAGTTGTAGGAGCAGCTCCTTTTAATGTTACACCTGTATCTGCTTGTACTTGTTGCCAGATTGGTGAATCTGCTTTAAATACTCTTAATCCATCATAGTAGAAGAAGTCTAATTTTACATCTTTTTTAGTTTCTGTAGCACCTTGGCTTGTTGTACTTCCTGATGCATTAGATGATCCTGTAGAACATCCTGTTAAAACCATAATACCAGCTAAAGCTAGTGCCATTGCACATTTCATTTTTAATTTCATTGCAATCTCTCCTTATACAGTTTATCTCTTTTTTATATTTTCTTTTTAAACTTAGGTCAAAGGATTTATATTCTGCTGAATACCTTTGCCTTTCCACACCTCTACTATACTTCATTTTGCACTATACATCCATATTCATTTATTAAGAAAGTGTACAAAATAACATTATTCCTGTTCTCTTACTTCTGTCTTTTTGCATATTCACGTACATTTTTTAGTTTTTCTAACTTTAAACCCCTATTTAACTGTATTTTTTACACAAAACTTAGTTCCTATAGATAAAATTTAACCAAAAAAAGAAGAGGAAACACCTCTTCTTTTACACGATTTTATTTATATGCTCTATCATATGCTGCTTGATAAGCTGCTATAATTTCATTCGCTCCAAGATCTTGACACTTTTGAAGATATTTATCAAATGATGCATTGATATCTTCACTGCCCAGTACCCACTTTTGAATCATTTCTTCTGTGTAAGATTTGAGGGCTGGTCCTTTTTTACTAATTAAATCTAATTCTTCTGGTGTATGTGTTAATCCTAAGTTTGGTACAATATCTAGGAATGGATCTGCTTGTAAATAAATATCAATTCCTTCAAGTGCAATCTCATTTGTCCATTGTCTTTCGTATTCAAAATCTTGAGGATATCCAATTTGTACATAGCCCATGTCTTTCAATTGCTCATTGACTGGCTTGTCATTGTTTAATACCTCATCTTTAAAGATTGGCTTGCCGTCTACCATATCATATGTCACACCTTCTACTCCAAAGTTCATTGTTCTTGCACCTTCTTCAGAGAATAAGTGGTCAAATAACTTAATAGCTGTTACTGGATCTTTACAGTCTTTTGAAATTCCCCATCCACCATCATAGATTTGTGGTCTTGAGTATTGTGTTCTTACTTCTCCATTGCTATTAGCTGGTTGTAAGATAGGAATCCATTCTAATCCTTCAATTTGTCCCTCATATGTTGTTTGGTATTTAGCTGTTGAAGCTACCCAGTCAGTTGTTGAAGCCCCCATGTTACCATCAAACATTACTTCTCTAGAATCCTTACCTCTTGTATAAATCTCTGGGTCAATAAGTCCTTCTGCATAGATTCTTGCTACATTTTCTACTGATGCTTTAAATTCTGATGTATATCTATCATCTTTAATCACGCCCTCTTCTACATAAGGCTCAAATGATGCCCCATATAGATTGAATACTGCTGCAATTCCATTTTCAGTATTTCCAGCTCTATCAAAATATCCGATTTCATCCTTTTTACCATTTCCGTTTGCATCTTGCTCTCTAAATGTTCTAAGTGCTGTTTCATATTCTTCTACTGTTGTTGGAATCGGTAAGTTATATTTATCTAACCAATCTTTTCTCATATACATTACTTCTGATACTTCTCCATCTGGAAGATATGGAATGAAATAAATATGTCCATCTGTTCCTGTTGATGCTGCTTTTACATCTGGTCTTTCTTCTAACATCTTTTTAATGTTAGGTGCATGCTCTTCAATAAGATCTTCTAAAGGCAAGAATAATTTATCTCCATTTTTAATAATGTTTGCTTTTACTGAGTGAATGATATCTGGTATATCTCCAGATGCTAACATCAGATTAAACTGTTCATTAGCTTCTCCACCTGGTGTTGTTGGCGCTACTCCTTTTAATTTAATTCCCGTATCATTTTGGATTTGCTGCCAAATTGGTGAATCTTCTTTAAATACTCTAAGTCCATCATAATAGAAGAGATCTAACGTTACTTCTTTCGCAGGCTCATCTTTTTTACTTGCTTCTGTTGTTTGCCCATTATTTGCTGCTGTACTACTATTAGATGAACATCCTGTTAATACCATAATCCCCGCTAGTGCTAATGCCATTGTACATTTCATTTTTAGTTTCATAAGCAATTCTCCTCTTCACTCTTTTATAATTTATTTTCCAATGTGAATATGTATTTTCCGTTTGCGTTCACCTTGGCTCCCCTTTACTATATCCCACTCGTCATCGTCCTCGCTATCGCTAATTAATTATTTCATCTCTAAAATAGTATATTTTTCAGATTTGTTTATCTGTTTTTCTGTACATCAAGTTCATATCTTCTATTTTACAGTTCTAGTTTCTTAAATCTTTTATAAATTTTTTATAATTTTATCATGTAAAATCTCTAGCTTTTTATATGATCAATTCATCTGATAATTCCTCTCTTACTTGAATTCAAACGCTTTATGCTATTATCTATTTTTTTACTATAGCTACTTTTTATTTCTCCCTATGCATTTGATTGAATATTCCACTCATTGTTTTGTGTTATTTGTCATCTCACTTTGCTATCAGCACTATTTTTTTATTTACCTTGCCAATTCATTCTTAAAACCCTCTCATTCTGTCTTTTTGTCACTTTTCTTAAAAACTGAATACACACCTCATACACTATTGCTTATATACTTGAAGTAATACTTTATAGTTGCTTTAAAGTTAAATTTACAAAGGTATGGTGAAAATGATGAAAAAACAACCGAATTTACTTTTTATCTTTGCTGATCAGTGGCGTCGCCAAGCTGTAGGATTTGTTAACGAAGATCAAGTTCAAACGCCTACTTTAGACGCACTCGCAAAAGAATCTGTTATTTTTGATAATGCCATTAGTTCTTGTCCTTTATGCTCACCTTTTAGAGCTTCTTTATTTACTGGTAAATACCCTCTTTCTAACGGCGTATTTACCAACTGTAAAACTGGATTAGACATTATGCTTAAAGAAGAAGAAACTTGCTTAAGTGATATTCTTCATGATAATGGATACCACACAGCTTACATAGGCAAATGGCATCTAGATATTCCAGAGCGCCATTATAACCCTAACCCAATCTCTGGCGCTAAAGGATGGGATGCATATACACCACCAGGTCCAAAAAGACACCAATTCGATTTTTGGTATTCTTATGGGGCAGATGACAATCACTTTACACCACATTACTGGACTACTACACATGAACCAATTAAGGTGAATGAATGGTCTATTACACACGAGACCAATGTTGCTATTGATTATATCAACGCACATAAGGATGAGCCATTTGCTATGTTTCTTTCTTATAACCCGCCACATAGTCCTTATGACTTAGTGCCAGATGAATACTTCAACCTTTATAAAGATATGGAAATCAATTTTAGGCCGAATACACAATTTGATAATATTGGTTACCATACACACGAACCTTCATCTTACGGTAAAGAAGAACTCACTCTCATGACTAAACAATACTATGCAGCTGTTACAGGATTAGATGCTCATATCGGCCAACTTTTAGATTGCCTAAAAGCTAACCAAATTGCTGATGATACACTTATCATTATTTCTTCTGATCATGGTGATATGATGGGGTCTCACGGGCTCATGGCCAAACACGTTTGGTACGAAGAGTCTATTGGTGTACCATTTATTCTTCACTGGAAAAATGGAGAGCTTAAAACAGGTCATCTCTCTACAGTATTAGATACGACAGATATCATGCCAACGTTACTCCATCTAATGAATATCAACTGTCCAGATACAGTAGAAGGTCTAGATATTGCAAGTGAATTCCTTTCTTCTGAAACATCTACTGTAGATGCTAACAAACCAGGATTCCTTTGCTGCTTCCCTGGACGTGATGTGTTCCAAGCAGAATTTGAAAAATGTGATAAAAATCAATTAGACTTTGGCTGGAGAGGTATTAGAACACCTGATTATACTTTCGTTATTCACTTAGGTTACTATCCTGACTGCACAGTGCCAACCAAACACCTCTACGACTTAAAGAATGACCCTTATCAACTCAATCCTATTCCATATAACGATGAGGCACATCAAACAATTATTCAGAGTTTAGAAAAACAATTACTGAATTGGTTAGCTTCACAAAATGATGGATTTTTAAACATTCTTAATCACTAAGGAGCGTACTTAAAATGCCTAAACAATTTATTTTTATTATGACTGATACACAAAGAGCAGATATGCTTGGTTGCTATGGTACACCAGGGATGATTACTCCTTGTCTTGATAAACTAAGCGAAGAAGGTATTCGTTTTACAAATGCTTATACAACTCAACCAGTATGTGGACCAGCACGTTCTGCCTTATTTACAGGTATGTACCCACACAGTAACGGTTCATGGAGCAACTGTGTAGGTCTAGAGTCTACTGTCAAAACAGTTGGACAAAGACTTGCTCATGAAAATATCCATACTGCCTATATTGGCAAATGGCACCTTGATGGTGGGGACTACTTTGGTCTTGGACAATGCCCTGATGGCTGGGATCCTAATTATTGGTATGACATGAGAAATTATTTAGATGAACTTTCAGATGATGAAAAATTCCTCTCTAGACAAGTTGAAACAATCTATGAAGGTGATGGCGTAGATGTTTCCTTTACCTACGGTCGTAGATGTTCTGACCGTGCAATTGACTTTATAGAAAAGCATAAAGACGAGGACTTCTTCTTAGTTGTTTCTTACGATGAGCCACACCACCCATTTATCGCGCCAAAGAAATATGCTGAGTTATATAAAGACTATAACTTCCCTGTCAGTG
>JBOFPL010000209.1:0-9129 GCA_051659885.1 Cellulosilyticaceae bacterium | reverse complement strand
TGGCTAGCAAAGCACTTAGTATTGCAGGGAAATGGGTACTAAGTCAAAACAAAGAGAAAGTTAAAGAAGAAATTGAAAAAGGGGCACCCATTATGTTAGAATGGGCAACCCTTCCGATTAGGGGAACCGTTAAGCTTTTAGAAAAAGCCTTACACAAATGCAATAAGATGATAGATGATATCATGAACATATCCCCGAAAACGGTTTCAAAATGGAGCATAGTAATCATTAATCTAGGTTTATTTGCACTACGCAACCTAAAGAATATTAGTGAGTTCTTCGACTCTATTACAATGTAATACTATATGAAAGGGCACTGGATATACCGCCTCTAGGTTGGCCGACCTGGGGGATATACGGGCCTCTGAGTTCGCGAACTCAGAGGGAAATCCGGTGTTTTTTTATATATGGAGTCTGGGTAAATCTCAGGTTTATTATACCTGTGTTCAATAAATATTTTTAACAAATAAGAACCCCATTGTTATGGGGTTCTTATTATTTTTTAAGTGCTTTTGCTGCGGAACCTTGCTTTGTTAGGTGGCTGATTGCCTTAGGTTCAACGATTGCAACGTCAATTCTTACGAACATACGGAAAGCTTTTTCTAATCTGCTGAATCCATCTGTTGTAAATCCTTTATCAAATGCAATGTTTGCCGCTGCTCCAACGATAATAGAGTTTTGGTCAAATAGAACTACCTCTTGATTGTTAATATTGTTAGAGCCCTGGATTTCAACGTTCTCCAATGCCTTGGGTGGGTTTAAGAAGTCACCATTTGCATTTGTGCTAGATAAAAGGTCATAGTATTCATTTGTAGCCATTACCGCATCAGTTGTTTTGTGATTCTCTGATCCGATATGTTTAACCCCTTTCACAAGGTCTGTATACTTCACCGTATCTGAAAAAGTATCTTTATTGATATTAGCATATGCAAGGATTCCTTTTGGCTCTTTTGCCTCTTCTGTTCCATCGCCTTTACCATACAATAAAGCTTTATCCATGGTTTCAGCTAAAGTATTAGCCATAGCCATACGAACCGCCTCTTCTACATTTTGACCTTCTTTAAGAAGAATTTCGCTTACTGGTACTAACATAGCTAAAGTCTTAGACTTTAATTTTACCGGTGCAAAAACTGGTTGTGATACTGGAATTTGCTCCCCTGGTGCTATCCAATGACCTGTTGGGTTGGCTGCTACCTTAACTAATGTCATATTCCCATTATCAAGTGTAATAGTCGGCACCTTCTTCCAAATAGCTGACTTAGAACGTGCTAAATCGTATACGGAACTTGAAAGCCTGGAAGGGATTAGCACAGAACCATCTCCATCCATCCCGATAGCATTTAAATATTTTTGTTCTTTGGCTGCATTTGACCAATCACCAACCATAACACCACGAACTAATTTACCTAAGTTCACATCGTTATGTGTGTTATCTTGAACCTTATCTGCCATGAGTTCCCCCGGCATTACGGCATCTTGAAATAGTTTTACACTCATTTCTTTTACTTCCTCCATATTCTTAGACTCCCGCCCTCTAGTATTATTTATAGGTCTATATCCACTTAGCAATATTTCTTCTTCCTCTTCTTGCTCTGCTGCTATAATCTGATTTTTAAGGCTCTTAACTTCTTCAAGTTTTGAATGAGCCTCTTCAATTTGACCCGCCTCTTTCATTTCTGAAATTTGGTTTTTAAGATTTTCTAAGTCAATCTTTAACTCTACTGATTTAAGCATTTATTAATCCTCCATCCAATCTCTATGGCTGCTGAGTAAAACAAGGTTTTCCTTGTCCTTCTCTATTTGTTTTATGGCAAAATCAAACTGAAGTCCTTTATTTAGTAGTGACACATAGTCCAAAATATCCAAATCCGGATATTCAACTATTAATGCCTCTATCTCATGCATTACCTCGTAGAATCGCTTATCCGTCTTTGGACTTGGGAAAGCTACGATAAAATGCCCTTCTTGAATTTGTTTTGCTAGTTCTAAATATTTATCTATTGATGCTCTCAATTGCTCTGAGAAATTAAGTTCATTGGCTTGGGCCAACTCTTGAATGGCTGCCACTTGTTCATTAGTTAATCTTACGTCTATTTTTTTCATTGTTTACCTCGTACTAGAAATTTGAAATCGAAAACTTTTAAAGTATTTCACTTTCACAATATGAAGTGATAAAGTAATTATACCACAAATCACTCTTATTGTGAGGTGTAAATACTTACCAATTGCTTGATACTCAAGGGTTGTGGTATAATATAAGTAATTCAACAGATTTCAACATCTAAGCGAATCTCCTTTAAGGTTTAACCATTTTTTGTTTAACGAGTGCAAAATTAAGGGTATAAAAGGCCAAACCCCCGATAATTATATCGGGGGTCTTTTAATGTTCGGATTCCTGACCTTCAGATTGGTTCCCTACGTTCTGATCTGCTCCGGCTCTTTAGCTGCTGAGTAAAAAGTGAGGGCATGAATCCGAACATTGAATATTTTTACAGTTAAACTTTTACATTTTTACAACACTAAAAATTTTATACCACGGAGGCTGCGGTCTCCCGCTCGGCTCACCAAACTTTCTGATACCCCCTAGGGGCTAAGACCTTCACCAGGTTCCGCTGCTCCTACTGTTGCAACTTCTTCAGTCCTAGTCCTTGACTCACAATTTACACGGGGCGGCTCTTGTGGTAATGTATGGATATGAATTTACATAAAAAGGGGATTTTACAAATGAATTTAATACAAACCTACATAGATCATCCGTTTATGCTTTTATATGCAACCATTCTATTCCTAGGGATTTATTATGCACTCCGCAAAGATGAACGAAAATCAGTTAAACTCTACAAGATGAGTTGCCCGGTATACCTTGGCATTACTTGGGCACTTGTCCTTATTCAAAGGTAAGTTTTTCAAGTATTATGGGCCTATATCCTATGATATAATGTGATTAACCATAAAGAATATCATCAATTTGAACCCAAAAAGGGCCTCCAATAAGGAGGCCCCCTTTGTTTTATGTGTAATTATTACACGTGTCCTGTAATTGCTTTAACCCTTTGATTATCAATGGTTTGACGGGTTTTGAATCTCGAAAATTACAGTAATATATATAATTTTTCTTATATATATTTTATATATATTTATTTTTAAAATTAATTTTTTTATATATAAGAGTTAATTTCTTCTGTAATTCACGTAACTTTTCCCTTAAACCCTTTAATTCCAATACATACATGGATTACAGATTAATATACTCTCTTGTAACACGGTGTAACTACTGTAATTTTTTATATATCCTTATACTTCTACCATTTTTACTAATAACCTTTGATTCATAACCCAATTTTTTTAACTCCTTACCAAGCGAACTTGCTCCCATACTTTTTTCTTTTTCTCTATCACACCAATTTTCATACTCTATATATATGTGCGAAGTCGTTTCATTCTCTATCTTCACTTCCTGCACGAATCTTAGGATGGGATTGTTCATCTTGTTATATTCTTCAAGTGCTACATTAACGTCTTTAACTTCTGTAAATGCTTGGTCTTTAAGAACTCTTTTTAATCCTTGTATTCCTAATAATAACAAGTATTCCATAGCCTCTTTGGTTAGTAACCTGTCTTTGATAAATACATCGTACTGTCCACCGTTGTCCCTCTTAAAGTTAGCGTTAAACGGAATTATAACCAATCTTCTCATGAGACCATGTGATGAATCTTTTATTTTAGGCAGCTTATTAGCACTAAAAAATAATTTAGAGTAGTTCCTAAATACCTGCGGGTCTTGATTCTTCCTGTCTATCGTTATTTTTTCACCAGTAACAACCTTTTTAAATATAGCCGTATCTTTGATAGTATCATCAGATATATCATCACCGATGTTCACAAGCTTTCCTTCCAATTCCGGTGTCTTGAATCGCTGAGATAGGTCTGCAAGGGACAATGATGAAATGTTATCTTCTCCAATCATTTTATCAAGCATTTCTAAAAATGTACTCTTACCATTTGAACCGTGACCGGTTAGGATGAAAGCCTTACCTAGTTCATTCCTTCTGTACAGAGCATACCCAATGACTTCTTCTAATAGTCTCCTTAAATCCTTATCCTGGCACGTGATCCTATCAAGAACTTGGTCAACTTCCTCCGAATAGGCACTTGGATTATAGTTAGTTGCAATTTTATTTTTCGCTACATAGGAAGGACTAAAATCTTCAATGCTCCCATTGCTGATATTATATAGTCCGTTCCCCAAGACGATATGAGTCGGTGGTGATAACTGTACATCTTGAGCCAATAACCCTAACTTCCAATAAATGTCCCCTGCATTATTTCTAGCAATGTTTGGTATCTCAGCATTTATTGCTCTTTCAATGATTGTTCGTCCATTAGCATATACACCATTTTGATATATATGAAGGATTCCATTTATAGTTTTTATATTCTGCTGACTAATCAAGTATCTGCAAAACTCATCTACTTGAAGTTTTCCTTTAATCACAAATGTAGGTTTTTGAAATGATTCATCCCTTAATATGGTATCTAGTTCCCTCTTATCTAATGGTTTCTTAAGTACATACTTATTGATTAATACAATCGTTTCACGTGCATCCTCTTTAGTGAACCCGGCACTTTGTAGCTTTAGGATGTAGTTAAATAATTCCTGGTTCCTACCATCACCCTCAGTCATACCAAAGAAGTCAACGGCATTTCCTACGGGTTGCAACCATATAGGAATTGAATCCGGTTCACTTACTTCTTCAAATACTCGTTCTACTCCATCAATTTTTAACGGCACAACTGTATTTTTATTCCCTAACTTAATATCTGCCTCTAATCCGATTGGCAATATACAACCAATCTTATTAGTTTTAACTCCCTCGTTCTTAAAATAAAAGTGCATACCTCTTGAAGTTTTTAAGGTACAACACTTTATATTCTTATCTTGAATAATTCTCTCCAATACGGCAGCTTGCTCTAGATTATCAACGTCAATCATAATTAGGTTTTTTTCTAGGATTCCACCATATTCCTTTAATGCTTGAACATCTTGTAACGAGTAGAAATCTTCTCTTTCTTTTACAGATACAAGAGGTTTTTTCCCCTTTGTTTGTACATAACCTTTAAACATTAAATCACCCCCATGCTTTTACTAATAGTATAACTATTGTAACTCTGTAACATGACTGTAATATAATGGTTTAAATTTTAAATACGCTAAAATTTTATTTAACCCCTAGGACCTAGTCGTACAACCTTCTAATTTAGCTTGTACGACGTTTTTATCGGCTTGTCCTAGTATTTGTATTCCCACTTGTTAAAGTAGCCTTAAATCACGCTTTAAGGCTATATATGTTATTAGCGTTTTTTTGTGCTAATTTTTTAAGTTGAAGGTCTCCCGCTAATTCATTAAGGGTAGGCCCTCAGATTTAATTCTCCATATGTATTGGTGTTTTGGTTTGGTGTTTTTCTTCAAAGTATATTTTGCTGGTTTATGAAGTGCCTTTATTAATCTTCATGCACCATGTATATGTTTTAGCTTTCGCCTTGTAATTTAAAATTTTGTTCCTGTTCCATTTGCTCTATTTGATTCATATCCCAATTATGACCATGTTCATTTATCTGAGTGAATTTATTTGTTTTTGGTGCTGCTTTTGCTCCCCTAGCTGCTGCTTTCTTTTTTTCTCGCAATTTCTTTTTCTCTTCCTCATGCTTAATATTATCTTTTGCCACATCATCAAGTGTTCTAATACCTTTTTCAATCCATGAATCCAATATGGTGTATAGATATTTCAACTGTTTCCCACCTTGTTCTATCGCCTGTCCTATTGCTGCTGCTACCAACTTGTCTCCTAGTTGGTCTATATAATTATTGATTTTATTAGCTAATGTTTTACTTATTTCTCTACCTGTATAATTAACTACTAATTTATGAACCTCTTCAGAGGTAACAACAACAACTAAGTTATTTAAATAGTTAGAGTGCACATCGTGCACTAGAGGTGGTGCATATGGTGCACTAAGAAGAATTTCTTCTGATATTTTAGGAACAAAGGAAGTATCTTTTCTTGGGATAATCTCAATGGCAGCCTGTCTTTGCTCTTCTTCTAATGCTCTTATATCTTCATCTGTATACGGTTCCGGGAATATATAATACATATTACTTGTGTTAGCTTCTATAAGTTTTTCCTTGCCTTTTACCATGCAAATTTTCTTTTCTCGTCTCTCATATTTCAATATTAATTTATGATTAGCTAGTTCCTTCACTGAAGATATCGCTTTACGTCTGGAACAACTACATTTTTTAGCGATATCTTCATAAGATGGAAATGACATATTCGAGTTATTGTCTGCGCACTTGCAAAGGTATAAATAAATAATTTTTTCATGAGTACCAAGGTCTAGGTCAAATATTAAGTTGTAACTTTCAAATGTATATTTTTTTCTATCAAATTTTTTTAACATCAAAAAAGCTCCTCTTCTGTATCTTAGGTACATGAAAAAGGAGTACTTTGTATTGACTATATCATTCTATACCCTTATAATTTAGGATATAAAAAATAATCTCTTAAGTTTTTAAGAGGTGTAATACATAAGAAACTCTTCGAACTCTTATTAGTGGTCAGGTCGCCAAACTTAAACACTTATAGGAGTTTTTTCATGTTCCGATTTAATTAGTTATATTATAAATCATGTGTTTTTAAAAAGCTATATAATTTTACTATTGTCAACAAATGTTGACATATTGGTATATTTACGTTTAAACGGGAAACACTAACCAAAGTACTCATAAAAAAAGTAAATTTCATGTCCGTTATTTAATTTTTTATGAATGAATGCCCAAGGCTCCAAGTGGAACCAAGGGCATTTTTATTTTTATAGGTTGATAATCTTAGTGTTGCTATATATTTTAAGCAATAATTCTAATTGTAGTCGGATTTCTTTTGCATTTCCTTTTATTGTCATGGTATAATCTCCTCATGTTATAAATAATTTCTCTTTTGGAATTGTTTGGTTAGGCTCTTAGTAGGTGCAACTACTAGGGGCCTTTGTTGCGTTTTCAGATATGGAAAGTTAATTTGTTTTTCAATAGTCTTTTGGTAAGAGTGGAACAAATCCATCACGTTCTTCTCTAACTTTCACCAATAACTCTCTCCATGGCTTTGTATCTTCTTCATCTTGTTTTAATTGGTTAATCTTTTCTTCACATAAAAAAGCCAATGCATTCAGTTCTTCAAAATTAAACATTTCATTACACCTCTTCTTCCTGTATTTGGGTTTTTCCGACCTTTACCCTACGTCGTGACTAATATAATTAAAATTTTGTTTGTCCTGGAATAATTGAGTTAATCCGTTCCTGGTCTGTTACTACTTTGTAAAATTTATTTCTTCCTTCCACTCTTTCAACTTCTATAAAACCAAGTCCCTCAAGATGTTTAAAAACCTTGTTGATCTGCTGCTTTTGAATTCCTAGTTTCTCACAAATCATAGACTGAGTTTTCGGCTTATACATCAAAATCAATAAAGCTTTATAGTGATATGTCGTAAAGTCTTGTAATGCTATAAATTCCAAGTAGTTTTCTAGTTTTTTCATTGTTTTCACCGCCTTATTAGTAAATTCATTTGATTACTAATGTAAATTTATAATACTACTACGTTTACCAAAAGTCAAGGGGGAAAATAAAAAAAGACAACCTTAACGGCTGCCTTAGTAAAATAACTATATGTAACTATTTATATTTCTTCATAAAGTCGCTAATCGCATCATAGAGTGCATCAGCTTGTTTAAGATGGTTTACCTTACAAAACTCTGCAAACTCTTGATATTGGGAAGGATAGACCCTTATATTCCTATTAGTAGATTCCCCTTTGTCTTCTTCAGGAACGGATTCAACTATACTATCTCTTAATTTAACTTCTCTAATAAGTCTCTGTAAAATTTCTTGCTCTTCATCTGTAAATTGCGCCGTGTAACTGTTTGTAACTGTGCGAGTTATTTGGTTAGGTCTTGGTTTAGGCTCCGTAACTGGTTTAGGTTCTATTGTTCCATCAAATACAAACAAATCATCTACAACCCTATACCCAAATCTTAAAAAATGTTTTCTAATAACTGTCCTATCAAGGGGTTTTCCAAACTTACCTTCTAGTGAGCTACTTATTTTGGGGATACTATGTCCCTCTGAAATTAACCCATTAATAATCTCTACTTGCTTAGTTATTTCAAGTTCTTTGAACTCTTCCCAGGTCTTAATATTTTCGTTTCCTATCATACATTCACCACCTTATTTGTAAATAATAACCATCTGTAACTAATTGTAACAATATTTTACCATCTTTCTAAAACATCATCCATCACCATGTGTAACTATATGTAACTAAACCCACTACCTCCAAAGATAATACCTAATTATCCGTGGTGGTTAAATCTTTGAAACCCTTGGAAATGCTTGATTCTTGAATATGTTGGCGGTTAGCACATATCCAAAATGTATAATATGCGGTCATTTATGTATAAAAACTCACTAATTAACAAAAAAAAACTTCCACAATGCCAAGTCTTGTAATTGTTAAATATAAACTTAAGTGATATTATATATTTGTGTTTAAAATACTTTACTAATAAGGAGAGGTTTATGATGAATGAATTCAGAGGTGTTAACAAAATGAACTGGAAATACAAGGAAAATATAATTTTAGAACTAGATGATTTTATATTAAAAAGAGATTTGATTAGTATACATAAGATTAATAATAAAGTATGACAATTTCTTTATTTAGATAATTATATTTTTCAATTAATAGCATATGATGAGTAATTTTTAAAAATTAATTTTATTTGAGATATCTAAAGTCTAGCCAGGATAATAGATATTGCATCTTCCTTATTTGTATATAGTGAAATTAAATACGCGAAAGATTCAGCTAGGATAAAAGAACTCTTGTTGCAATCCCTTTATTGAGGGGTAGTGATAAGGCATTTTTACTTTTAGAAGTGCCTTATCACTACCCCTCGCCCGCCGATGCGGGTAGGTAAGTAGTCTAAAATACTAATAAAGGAATGATGTAATTATGAGTGAAATTTTTATCCTGGCTAGCAAAGCACTTAGTATTGCAGGGAAATGGGTACTAAGTCAA
>JBOFPL010000208.1:0-2627 GCA_051659885.1 Cellulosilyticaceae bacterium | reverse complement strand
GTGTATCTGCAATGAGAATTGGTAAACAAATGCAATTCTTCGGAGCTCGTGCTAACCTTGCTAAAGCGTTATTATACGCTATCAATGGTGGTGTTGATGAGAAATATGGTGAGCAAATCGCTCCTAAATTCGCTCCAATCACTTCTGAGTACCTTGAGTTCGATGAAGTTTGGGAAAAATTCGATCAAGTTATGGAATGGCTTGCTGAGTTATATGTAAATACATTAAATGTAATCCACTACATGCATGATAAATACTGCTATGAAAAATTAGAAATGGCTCTTCATGATAAAGATATCCTTCGTACTTTCGCAACAGGTATCGCTGGTCTTTCAGTAGTAACTGACTCATTATCAGCAATCAAAAACGCTAAAGTAAAAGTTATCCGTAACGAAGCTGGTCTTGCAGTAGATTATGAAATCGAAGGTGATTATGTAGCATTTGGTAACAACGACGATGAAGTAGATGCTATCGCTTGCAAAATTACTGAAACATTCATGAACAAAATTAGAAAACATAAAACATATAGAAACTCTTACCCAACAATGTCTATCTTAACAATTACATCAAACGTTGTTTATGGTAAGAAAACTGGAAGTACTCCAGATGGACGTAAGGCTGGTGAGCCATTTGCACCAGGTGCTAACCCAATGCATGGCCGCGACGTAAAAGGAGCTATCGCTTCTCTTGCTTCTGTAGCTAAATTACCATACAAACATGCTGAAGATGGTATTTCATACACATTCTCAATCATTCCAGGAGCTCTTGGTAAAGATGAAAATGAACGTATCAATAACCTTTCAGGTATGATGGATGGGTACTTCGCTCAAACTGGTCAACATTTAAATGTTAACGTATTCGATCGTGAAACATTATTAGATGCAATGGATCACCCAGAAAAATATCCACAACTTACAATTCGTGTATCTGGATATGCTGTTAACTTCATTCGTTTAACAAGAGAACAACAATTAGACGTTATTAACAGAACATTCCACGAAAAATTCTAATTAATAGATTAACCTAAGAGGATGCTTTGCATCCTCTTATCATATACTTTGGGAGGTAATGGCATGAAAGGCAGAATTCATTCAATTGAAACTTGCGGCACTGTAGATGGACCAGGTATTCGCTATATTTTGTTTACACAAGGCTGTCCGCTAAGATGTAAATACTGTCATAATCCTGACACTTGGAAAATGACGGATGGAAAAGAAACAGACACTGATTCCCTCATCAGTGAAATTGTTAAGTATAAATCCTATATGAAATTTTCAGGTGGCGGAATTACTGTAAGTGGTGGCGAACCTCTACTTCAACCAGAATTCGTAAAGGACCTTTTTGTTAAATGTAAAGAGAATGACATTCATACTTGTCTAGATACATCTGGTTTTATTGGTATTGATAAAGCAGATCCAGTTTTAGATTATACTGATTTAGTTCTTTTAGACATTAAGTCCTATAATCCTCAAGTTTTCAAAGACTTAACAGGGGTGCCATTAGACCCTACATTAGCTTTTGCTAAACATTTAGCAGAACGCAATATACCTGTTTGGATTAGATATGTTCTTGTGCCAAACTTAACAGATAACCTAGCTGATATTGAAGAACTTGCTAACTTCTTAACTACTCTTCCTAATGTACAAAGAATTGATATTCTTCCATTCCATAAAATGGGCGAATACAAATGGGAACAATTAGGATATGAGTATGAATTAGTTGATACCGATCAACCTTCAAAAGAATCAGTTCAATCAGCAAAAGATATTTTTAAAAAATATAACTTACCAATCCATATATAAAAACAAAAAAGAGAGTATGTTCCCTCAACATACTCTCTTTTTTAATGCTGTAAATCTATTTCTTTTATTTTATCTCTTTCACCAAATATTTTTTTCCAAAAAGACATTTTCGTTTTTCCAGGCAATTCATCAATCTCAGCTAATTCTCTTTTCATTTTTTGCATTTCTCTCATGGTTTCATCTAACTTTTTATAATACTCTTCATCTTTTTGTTTCTGTGCAACTTCAAGTTCCATAAACTTTTTATTAACCATTATATTTACTTCTTCTGATAACTCATCTTTTATCTCTTCTGAAATTTCATCTTTGATTTGAGCTTTAGTATCCTCATTATATTCTACTAATGCTTCTTTGAGCATCTCCTTCATCAAGGTAGCAAACTGGCCTACCTTTACATCATCTCTACTTCCAATGTCAACACTCGTGTCTTTTACTACTTGGATATTAGCCACTTTTCCAGTTGTAGCTGTAATTTGTGCTAAAGATTCTATGCCTTCTTGTTCTAAATTAGCTGTCATATTTTTAATGGCTTTTAATTCTAATCCTTGTTCTCTAAGCTCTTTAATATGTTTTAAAAGTTCGACATCTTTTACGCCATACATTCTATGCCCCTGTGTATTGCGTAAAATGTTTAATTTTAATTCTTTTTCATAATATCTAAGTACATATTGCTCTATATCTAATAATTCCCCAACTTCTTTAATAGTGAAAGTTTCATTTCTCATCCTTATTCCCCTATCTTTTGTATTTTTCTCATTTACTACATTATACCATATTTTTACATATATTCAATAGATTTGGTTTTCTCTTTCCAAATTATTCTAT
>JBOFPL010000207.1:0-44025 GCA_051659885.1 Cellulosilyticaceae bacterium | reverse complement strand
CACCCGTCCGCCACTAACTTCATGGAGCAAGCTCCATTCCGTCCGTTCGACTTGCATGTGTTAAGCACGCCGCCAGCGTTCATCCTGAGCCAGGATCAAACTCTCAATATAAAAGTTTGTCTGCTGACATTAATTTTTGTACTCTTAAGTGCTGATTCAAGTTGCTTAAAACAACTCTTTTGAATCGACTGGCTTATATAGTTACTATTCTATTTTCAAAGTTCATATGTTTTCTTGTTTGCTTTTGTCGTTTGCTGTGCGCTATCGACTTTTACTATTATGCATTCTTTTTCTCTTTTCGTCAACCCTTTTTTTATATTTTTTTCTTTTTTCTTTTTCTGTATTAAAAAATGACTTTAAGTTTTTCCTTTTAGGGGCTTCCTCTATTTAATCCTACGTCTCATTTATAGTACCAAAAATGCTATTAAGCAATACATTAGTTACCTCTAAAAATATATAAAAGTACTTTTATAGCTTTTCTGTTAATCAAAATGAATAGTCATTAGTTATTCATTAGTTCCTTTCATTTCTACATTATATCAGATAGTATATTACAACATATTAGACTCCTATGTGGAATTCATACCCTAATATGAAACTAGATGCGCTGGTTACCCAAAAAATCTTATAGAACGTTATTTTTCTAATGCATATTGAATAGTCTTTCTAAATTCTTTTTTTCATACTATCAGATTGCATAGCTTATTCTTATTCTATTCTTATTCTATTAAATAAAATAACTATCGAAATCTTTGCTATATACAAATCCCCTAATTTTTTTTCTGTTAATTAAAAAAGTTAGGGCACACTTATTCACTTAGTCTTGCTATAATAATCTTGTAACTTCCCCCAGATGTTACAGCAAATATTAAATTTATTTGCTACCCCTAGAATAAAATACCTTCTCTCAAGAAGAAAGACCCGTTGTCTTTCTTCTTTTTTTGTTCAAAACTAAGAGGAAAGCGTACTTCTTGATCCTAAGTACGCTTTCCTCTTAGTTTTTTATGTCTGCTGGAAATATAATTCCATTATCTTTTCTAATCTTTTCTAGTAGCTCCATCACCTGTAGCATTAACTCATGTGTATAAATATAAGACTCTATTTTTCCTTTTTTAATTGTTTCTACAAACTCTTTTACCTCATAATACATTGGAATTTGTTCCATAGATGGAGTAATATTTGTTATTATCTTATCTTTTTTAGTAACTTTCTCTAGTCTTTCCGGACTTGAAATACGATGAATAATTAAACTTCCCTCTTCCCCCATTATTTCATTAGGTATATAGGAGTCATTAATTTTAGAATAAATAAGGGTAGCTTCAAATCCATCATATTCAAAAACAATGGTTCCTCCACCATCTACCCCACTCTCTAGCATCGTGACTTGAGATCGAATACTCTTTGGGATCCCAAATAATGCTACACAAGGATAAATACAATAAATTCCTATATCCATTAACCCACCCGCACTAAACTTAGGATTAAATATATTAGGAAGTTCTCCATTCTTATATTTATCATACTTTGACGAGTACTGACAAAAATTCAAAAAAACTTTTCTAATCGTTCCTATATTCTCTATTTCTGCTTTCAATGGTTCAAAAATAGGCATAGAAAGACTTTTAAGTGCCTCTACAATTACGACTTCATATTTTTTAGCTTCTTCTATTAATTGCTTTAGTTCCTTGACATTAGAAGTAATTGCTTTCTCACAAATGACATGTTTTTTCTTTTGTATAGCCGCTAATGATTGTTCAAAATGTAAGGCATTAGGAGAACCTATATACACTGCGTCCACTTCTTCTGAAGCTAACATTTCTTCATAACTTGTATAATAATATTGCAGCTTATTTTCTTCTGCGAACTTTTTCCCCGTCTCTAATTTTCTTGAGTAAATAGACGTTACTTCACAATCCTCTAAATTTTCTACCGCCTTTATAAATTCATTTGATATCCAATTTGTTCCCACTACTCCAAATCTAATCATTTCTCAACCTCCTTATTAATGTTTATCTTTTATTTTACTATAAAAAAACTAAGAGTAAGCTTTAAATTGTTATTTTTTATCTTTCTTAGAAGTTTTTTTAAATTTCTATTTTATTAATTCTCTTATAAGTTTTTTTTTTTGTGGCACACTATTAATAGTGATTTTTTCATGATAGAAATGGAGGTTTAAAAATGCCTAAAAGAGGAACTTTAAAAATATTTATACCTATCCTAGTTTTACTTTTATCCTTTTCAGCTTACGCTAATAATTTAGATAATACCAAAGTAGACTGGTGGTTAGTTCGAGGGAAAAATCATGAAACACCTCGAGTAAATGATACAAATAAATTTGATTTTCAAACTTATGACGCTTACTATGTAGGAGATACCTCCAAACCTGTGCTCTATCTCACTTTTGATGAAGGTTACGAAAAAGGGTATACTGCCTCTATTCTTGATACTTTAAAAGCCAATAATGTACCTGCTATTTTCTTTGTAACTTATCCTTATCTAGATAAAAATCCTGATTTAATTAATCGTATGATCACTGAGGGTCATATTGTAGCTAATCACTCGAATCACCACCCTTCTATGCCTCAATATGCTACTGATGAAAATAAATTCAACCGTGAAATCCTTGATGTAGAAGCAAAATACAAAGAAATTACAGGACAAGATATGCCTAAGCTTTTTCGCCCTCCAATGGGACACTACTCTCAAAAATCTCTTGCTATGACAAAAGACTTAGGTTATAAAACTATTTTTTGGAGTTTTGCTTATTCTGATTATAATGTAGATAAGCAACCTAGCCATGAAAGTGCTAAAAAAATCATTTATGATAATTTACACAATGGGTCTATTATGCTTCTCCATGCAGTCTCTAAAACTAATACTGAAATCCTAGATGATTTTATTAAAGAAGCACAAAGACAAGGTTATACCTTTGAGCTTTTCCAATGATAAATTAAAAGAAGGAGATAGGTCTCTTCAATAGACTATCTCCTTCTTTTAATTTATCATTTTTTATGATTATGTGGTATTGCGGCAAATAATATATCCTTATATGCCCAATAAGATTCTTCTAAGTCACTAAATATATTTGAAATTTTTGCATCACTACATTCTCGTGAAAATACTCCATTTAAAGTAGTTACTGCTTCTGCTCTTGTTAAATGTATCTCTGAATTAAAAAAACTAGCTGCTCTTGTTTCAGCCATAGATTGTCCTAATTTTTGCTGTACTTTTTCAATTATCTTTCCAGTTTCTACTCTTGTAATAGCTTCATAAGGTCTAAATTTACCATCTGAATAACCCTGAATAATTCCTTCGTTTTCTAAATATCCTACATATTTATTACTGTAACGATTAGATGTAATATCATCAAATGAAGTCTCTTCCTCAGGTTCCTTACCATTTAATAACAACCTAGCCACCATAGTTGAAAATTCTTCTCTGGTTACACTTTGTTCAGCTCTAAAAGTACCATCCTCATATCCTTTGATATAAGGAACATGAGTAATTTGCTCTGGTTTACATGGGTTTATCGGCAAAATGGGTAAGATAGGCAAACTTGGTTTTTCTGGCTTATTAATCTCAGGCACATATACATTCTCTGGATCATTACACGCTTCATTGCTATAACTAGCAGCATATAAACTATTGCTTAAAAGTAATGTACTCCCTAAAATAAGAGTATATATTAATAAATTTATTCTTTTAAATTTCATCTAGTTCTCCTCGTATTATGTTAATTATTTATGTTCACATTATACGTATGCTTAGATAAATTGTCTATATCTCTAGCGGCATTACATTTAATTACCAATATATTAAATCTTCATTTTTTTAACCTTTTTTAAGGTTGTTCATATTATATAGAGATACTCTTTAATTTAAAGGAGGTGATGCTATGATACCCTCATCAATTTTTCATCGTGCTATTGGTACAACTGCTACCCTCTCTACAGGGCAACATTTTTTTATTGCACTAGAAGAATCTCCTTATGATAATTGTGCTTGGGAAGTGTCTTTTCCTCCTCAACTTGTCTTGATAAATACCAAACGTTATTTTGGCACTTCTAATGACAGTAGAGAATGGGAACTCAGCATCAATACACCTGGACAATATACTTTAACCTTTAATTATCGTAAGCAATGTTGTACCCGTAACATCCAAAAAACAGTATCTTACTCTATTACAATTAATTAGAGAGGGGCTGTCACATCATTAATAATTATTAGCCCTAATGAATAAATGAGCTAGAAAACTAAACCTTTAATTAGTTCTCTAGCTCATTTTCATAGATATGAACTTATCTATACTCTTTATAGACTATTTATGTATTTTGAGACAATCTCCCCTTTAATTAAACCAATTATCAATACTACCTAGATCATATATATTATTATATCCTAAATCATTCAAAATAATAGCGGCAATTTTAGTACGTCGACCACTTCTACAATATAACACAATAGGTGTATCATAATCCTCTATGTGCTCTTCTACTTCAAAAGCTAACGCTGCTACAGGTATAAGCATACATCCTTCAATATGTTTTTCCTCATACTCTTCTTTACTTCTTATATCCAATAAAATTCCCTTTTGCTCTGTAATTATTTCTTTTGCTTCTTGTGCTGTTACATCTTGTCCAAACATCTTTTTCTCCTGTCTACTCTTTGTTGTCCTGTTCATTATACCCTATCTTTTCATTCTTTTCTATTCTCATATAAAAAGAGTGAGTACTTTTACTCACTCTTTTTATTAAGATTCAAAATTTACTACTTTATCTACTATGTATACTTCATCTTGCTCACGCAAATCTATCTTATATGGTTTTATCTGACCTATATTAGCTTTATAAATAACTCTTACTAATGGTTTAGTTAGATTTTCAGCAAAATTTTTCTCCACTATACCAAATTCCCCGTTACTTAATCCCACCATTTCTCCAACGGGATAAAAAGCCAATATCGATTCTATAGCTTCTCTTACCTGATTATCTAGTTTTTCTCCTTTTGCAATCATAATTGCCCTATTGACAGGCAACCCTCTTCGATATGCTCTATCACATAATAATGCATGAAACACGTCACATCCTGCTACAATTTTAGCTCCTATATGTAAATCTTCTTGCTTTCCTAATGGATATCCTTTGCCATCTTCTCTCTCATGATGACAAAGCACTGCAACCTTTGTAATGGGACTTAAAGTAGGATGATTTTTAATCATCTCATATCCTACTAAAGCATGTGTTTTAATAATTTCATACTCTTCTTCTGTTAGTGCCCCTGGCTTATCTAAAATATCTTTTGGAATAATCATCTTACCAATGTCATGCAGCAATGCCCCTAGTACAATTTTTTGAGTAGCTTCTTGTGTCAATCCCATCTTTTTACATACTATCGTTGTCATAATCGCTACCCCTATACAATGATTATAAGTATCTGTATGGTTTGTTTTTAAATCAGTTATTTCACAATATATATCTTTTCCTGCTAATTCTTCCATTAATAATAGTGAAATCTGTGAGAATAATTCATAATTAATACTTAAACTAGATTTTATCTTATCAAACTCCGTTGAGATATCCTTATAAATCCTATTTTGTATTTGAACACTTAATATTTTTCTTGGCTCTATTCCTTTTGAAATTTCATCTTCAATATAGATATATTTTATATTTCTCGCAACTAAATTGGGTTTATAGGCTTGTTTGAATACACTCGTTCTTCTAAGTAAAATGGCTCCTGTTTCACTTAAAATATCTTCTGCAATTATGTCTCCATCTGCTAAATGCTCTACTTGTACAAGTCTCATACTCATTTTCCTTTCTTAGCTTTATTCCCCTAAATTTATTATACAACGGAATAACTTATGTTTTATATTAGTCATCAATATACTCTTCCTCACCGCTCTCTTTTTCTCCATGTCTATTCTGTACCACACGTTCTAATATCAATATAAATTGGATACATACTACAGTCAAAATAACAAGAGGGTATAAACCTAATCCAATCGGTATACCCAGCGCCCCTACACCCCATATTCCTGCAGCTGTTGTCAATCCATAGATAGATTTACGTGTTCCCAGTTTCACTGAATAAATTACCCCCCCTGCCAAAAATCCAATACCTGTTAAAATATTAGCCAATAACCTTGAAGGGTCTATTTGTCCAAAACTATAAAATCCATATGCAGACGTTATTGTAAGCATAGTAGATATAACACATACTATAGTATGTGTCCTAACTCCTGCCGGCTTACCATGATACTTTCTTTCAAGCCCAATAATACTTCCTACTAATGTTGCTATAAATAAACGTAAAACTTGCTGCTTAATAGGTAACATCTTTATCTCCTTACCTTTCATTCTAGTTTTACTTTTATTCTTTGTTATTTTAATAGACTTATACTTTTATTTTTCACTTAAACATTTTTTTGCTACCTTACATATTATTTAGCCAAAAATACAGTTAGTCTCTACAAAAAACTTTATTTGGCACTCTGCTTATGCTTATCGGCTAATTCTATTTTATTATTTATAGTAATTATTACCTTTATGATTTTTACATTTATACACTTTTTCATTCAAGTGTCTATTTATACCTAACACTCTTATTTTAGAAGCTGAATATTTATTAATTCATAAGCATTCTCCACTAATTTTTTATTAATTTTAAAAATATGTGATTTTTTCATCATTTAGGAGTAAAATAGAAACTGAAAATCTATAACTTATCAGAAAGGTCTCTCTTATGTTTTCAAATCAAGACTTAATCCGGTTAATTATTCCCCTTATTTTAGAACAACTTTTAGCTGTAACAGTTGGCTTAGCAGATTCTATCATGGTAGCTAGTGTGGGTGAAGCTGCTGTATCTGGTATTTCCTTGGTTGACACTGTTAACGTTTTACTCATCAATCTTTTCACTGCCTTGGCTACTGGAGGTGCTGTTGTAGCAGGCCAATATTTAGGGCAAAAACGCCAAGAAAAAGCTTGTCTTACAGCCGATCAAGTCATTATCTGCACGACTGCTATTTCTGTCCTTATTACACTTTTTATTTACTTAGGTAAGCAATTTATTCTAACTGTAGTATTTGGTAATTTAGATTCTGCTGTTTATAGCAGCGCTAACACTTACTTATTAATTGTCTCACTTTCTATCCCTTTTTTAGGACTTTATAACGGAGCTGCTGCCCTGTTTAGAGCTATGGGTAATTCTAAAATTCCTATGTATATCTCTATATTAATTAACTTAATTAATATATCTGGTAATGCTTTATTAATTTATGGATTGGGTATGGGAGTTGCAGGTACAGCTATTCCTACATTGCTTTCTCGTATCGTGGGTTCCATTATCATTATTATCTTACTTAGTAATCCAATAAATAGTATCCACATTTCAAAACCCTTTAAATTGTATTGGGATAAACATACTATTAGAAAAATCTTACATATAGGTATTCCTAACGGTCTTGAAAACAGTATGTTCCAACTTGGAAAAATACTCATACTGAGTTTAGTTGCTAGTTTCGGTACCTCTTCTATTGCCGCTAATGCAGTCTCTAACACTGTAGGTCTTTTCCAAATTCTCCCTGGAACAGCTATGGGATTTGCTATCCTAACCGTGATTTCTCAGTGTATAGGTGCTAGAGATTATGAACAAGCCAAGTTTTATACAAAAAAACTTATTAAAGTTACCTACTTCTGTATGTTGGCTATTAACTTAATTATCTTTGCTTTACTTCCTGTCATCACCGAAATTTATAATCTCTCTCCTGAAACCGCTCAGATGACTCGTAATATTTTATTCTATCATGGCATTTGTTGTATAACTATTTGGCCTCTTTCTTTTAGCTTACCTAATACACTTAGAGCTTCCAATGATGTGAGATATACCATGGTGGTGTCCATTATTTCTATGTGGTTTTGTCGTATTGTACTTAGCTATGTTCTAGGCTTATATTTAGGCTGGGGAGTATTTGGTGTTTGGGTTGCAATGACTATCGATTGGTTATTTAGAAGTATTTTCTTCATCTTTAGATATTTAAATGGCAAATGGCAATTGTTAAAAATTTAATAGTAGAAAAAATAGGTAGAGGATCTTAATCCTTTACCTATTTTTCTTTAATCTTTCAATATATTCATTAAGATATGGAGAGTCTCCCTTAAACTGTTCAATTTCCGCCCCATCTCTCTGCATACGTATAATAGCATTTCTTTTTATAATATTTTTCCCCCTCCATCCACAAGAAGTTTGACTTACTTTTTCTTTAAAATATTTATTATCCATCTTTGCATAAATATCGGGTTCACTATTCATATCCTCTATCTCTTTAAACTCTTCTAATGCTATTTTACCTGTTTCATTATAAGGGCATCCTAATTGACAAAAATCACATCCAAAAATATTCCCTTTTAATAATTGTATCTCTCTATCATTTAATTCTTTTTTTTGCGTAAGATAAGATAGACATATATTAGGATTAATTTTACTGCTATTAATAGACTTGGTAGGACATGAGTAGATACATTTTTCACACTCACCACATTCTATATACTGTGTTACTTCTTCAAAGCTTTTTTTGTCTTGGCATTCTATCTTTAGGTCTGTTATAATTTCACCTAAAAAAACATATGATCCATAATGCTTTGTAATAATCATGTTATTTTTCCCAATAAACCCTACTCCCGCCAGATAAGCAATATACCTTTCTGGCAAAGTGTTACTATCTACAAACCCTATAGCTTGTCCCCCTAATGATTCAATATACTCACAAATTCGATTGAGATATTTTTTCACCACTCTATGATAATCTAACCGCTTTGTATAAACTGAAAAACCATTATCCCTTGTTACATCCTTCTTATCATAATATGGAAAAGCTATCGAGATAATTGTTTTACCTTGTTCCATATAATGATTAGGGTTAATTCTTTTCTTAATATCTTGTTCTTCAAATTCATTTTGCCTATTTGTTTCTTGTCTATTTTGATAAAATTCTTCTAATTCTTTAAATTCTCTACAAGGAATAAATCCAATTGTATCTAAACCTATGGTGTTACAAAATTTTTCTATTTCACTTTTAAACATTTAAGTCATCCTATCTATTTAAAATTTGTATTCTCTACTATTCACAAGTCCATCCATCACCAAAATACGTTTTAATGTTTCTAGTGCTTGTTCAAAATCTTCTAATTCTATACCCGAACAGGAAAGCAATATTTTCGGATAACCTCCTATGCCTTGCTCTGATTTTTTAATTAATATCCCTTGTTTAGCTGCTTTTTCTAACAATTCTTCTATAGATATTTCTTTTTTTATTTCAATTTCAATCAAGAAACCACCGTTACCTGAATTAACTTTTACTAATTCTCCAAATATATTCTCAACACACTCACATAATACTTGTTTTTTATGTAGGTACAAACGCCTTGCTTTTTTAATTTGTTTTTCAAAGTGCCCATCTCGGATAAACTGACATAAGGCAATTTGTTCAACCTTAGATGCAGTCTGATTATAGTATTTTCCTTTATTCTCATAGGAGTCGATTAATTCTAATGGTAATACCATAAAGCTTAGTCTTAAAGATGGCAATAAGAGTTTAGAGAACGTACTCATATAAATGACACTCTTCCCACCATCTATCCCTTGGAGAGCTGGTGTAGGCCTAGTATAGTAGTTAAATTCACTATCATAGTCATCCTCCAAAATTAAACAGTTATTTTTTTTTGCAAACCTAAGTAATGCTAATCTCGTTTTCATATTCATAGCCTCTCCCCACGGCGTAGCATGTGAAGGTGAGGTGTACAAAACTTTTACCCCTTTTGTTTCAAGTCCTAAAAGTTCCTCTGTAAGTATTCCATAATCTAGTGTTTCAACACCCCTATCTTCAAAAACAATTTTACCTTGCTTATAGCTACTCCCAGTAAAGGCAATGGGTCCTTTTATTTCTATTAAACTACAAAGCAAATGAAATAATGTCTGCATACTTGCCCCTATTATAATTTGCTCTGGCATACAAACTACTCCCCTTTTTTCTCGGATGTAGTTACATATTTCTTCTCTCAAATCATATTCACCTTGAGGCTCTCCATAAGAAAGTAATCGCTCAGTGTTTCTTAATGCACTTTTAATATACCGTCTCCATATATCAAAGTTAAAACTTTTAAAGTCTACTCTAGATGTAGCGAAATCATACACTTTTTCTCTGTCATATGTATGTTTAGGTACTCCTACTAACTTTCCTTTAGTAAGAAATTGATAATCTAATTCACTCACATAAAAACCACTTCCAGGCTGAGCAATCAAATATCCTTCGGCTACAAGTTGAGCATAGGCTGCCTCTATTGTAGTTTTACTTACTCTCCGCTCTATTGCACATCTTCTAATAGATGGCAGCTTTACTCCTGTCCCTAATGTCCCCTCTATAATCCGTGATTTATAGTACTCATAGATTTGGATATACAGGGGAGCTTCATTTGCATCTTCCATACGCTCTTACTCCTTCCACCCCTAACTGTCATGCTTAATTTTTATATTTTTGACCATTTTAAACATGACAAATTATTTTTATACTAATTATAAATTATTAAATTAAATTTTAAAAGGAGTAAATATTATGAAACACACTCAAAAAAACTTTTCTATTTTTTCCCTTTCGCTAATTGGTCTCTTTAGTGCACTCTGTTATATTGCTTTGATGCTTTTTAAAATTCCTATCCCTTCTCCTGTTGGGAATCCTTTTATTCACTTTGGAAATATGTTTGTGATTTTAGCTGCTCTCTTGTTTTCCGGAGCTATAGGAGGTTTATCTGGTTCAATCGGAATGGGCCTCTTTGATTTACTCAACGGCTGGGCAACTAGTGTACCCAAGACCCTCTTATTAAAATTTGGGATCGGATTTGTTTCAGGTTTTATTGCTTCAAAAGGTAATAAAAAAGAAGCTAAGTCTCCATTTAAATGGATTTTCCTTGCTTCTACTCTTTTAATTATTATCGGTTTTACCTTACTCATTATCTCTTCTCTCTATGGGTATGAAATTGTTATTCCTTATCTTCAAGAATCTGCTCTTCACACTCGTAAACTCAAAGATACACTTGTCGTTATTCCTGCACTTTATATTTTTTGTCTTATATTAGGAGCTATGCTTGCCATTACTTGCTATTTCATTAAGCGTGTTCCCATTAAACTTCAATACGCTATTTTAGGAGCGGTGTGTGGTATTGGCTTTAATCTAATAGGAGAATTTCTCTTTTCATTTGTTGAACTCCTTATACTCGGCAGTAGTTTCACTCCAGCACTTATCAGTGCATTAATTAGCTTACCTGCCACACTCATTAATGGGAGTGTCTCCATTGTAGTTGCTATCTTATTATATATTCCACTTTCCAAGGTCGTTGCTCAATCCCGATATAACCTTAAATCATAAGTTTAAGACCTATAAAATTGTTGATGATTATATTCCTTCATCTGTTCTGTGTAATCATTTAGTATATCTATGTAACTGTTATAAGCTTTTTGGTTAATTTTACCTTGCTCGTAAAAAGATTCTACTAGACCCATCGTATCTTTTCTAGCTTGAATCGCTAAATCTTTATAATTATTCTCTAGGTATAATTTAAATTCTATCATTTGCTCTTCTATTTGTTTTTTATACCGATTTTTAAACATAGATTTCCCCCTTATTAATCTTTTTAATATTATTTTACTCAATTTTTCTTTTTAAGAGTAGTCTAATTCTATATTTTACAAACTATCTTTTATTACTCAGTATCATGTGTTTTTATATCTATGTTCACTAATAAATAAAGAGAAAATAAAAAAGATATTTTTCATATACTTTTTCATTTTCTCTTTATGCTTTATTTCTCTTTATGCTTTATTTCTCTTTATGCTTTAATTATAGTATCCGTGTTCACATAGTAAACTATAACAGCTATTTACCTCTTCATCTGTAAACAGTTCTCCATACTTAGATTCGATAATTGTAGCCTCCATGGTCAAGTGAAGTAATCCTGCTTCTTGTAACTGTTCAAAGCCATCTGAAACATTTCCTTTTCTTAGGATCTCTTTAGCTGTTTTTACACCACCAAATTTCTCTATGGTTTGCAAAAATCTTATCCCTCTATAGTTACACTTAACCTGTGCCTCTTCACACTTCTTAATTAATTCTTCAGTAAATTTTTTTTCTAATGCTGTCATATTGTACTCCACTTTTATTATTTTATGTTTCATTATACTATAAGTCTATCCATTCTATCAATCTCTATTACTTTCTCTCATTTAGAAGATTTATTTATTGACGCTCTACAAAAAAAGTTTACCCTGACGTCATGTAACTCTATTGTCATAGGTAAACTTCTTTTAGTTATTTAATTAAATTTCTGGTATAACTATTTCAATTTCTCTTCCTAATTCAGCAGATTTTACGATTCCATCAATAATCGCTTGATTGTATAGAATTTCCCTTGATGAAACAGGTGCTTCAGTGCCATTCTTAACTGCATCCAGAAATGAACGAATTTTACTATAGAATAATCCTCCAAAAGAATCTCCTTGTGGATGAAGTGGAATCTCTGTTTGAGTTTGTGAACCTGCCACATCATGATACATAATCATTGGTCCACCTACTGTTCCATTCCAGCAATCTGTAGATGGAATACGAAGTGCTGCTTTTTTACCCATAATGATTGTATCTCCCGGTGTATCTACATGCATAGCCCATGATATACGGAAATCTAGGACAATATCTCCCTCTAAGCGGATAAATGCTGCTGCAAAATCATCTACATTAAAACGTTTTGCATCTTCTGGTGTGTTATATAAAGGATTGGTTCCAAAGAAATTAGAAGTATAACCTGTTACTGTTTTTGGTTTTGGATAACCAATAGCATGAAGTACCATATCTAATGAGTAACATCCGATATCCCCAAGTGCTCCAATTCCCGCTGTCTTCTTTTCAATGAAAGTACTATTTGGAATACCACGGCGGCGTCCGCCCCCTGTTTGTATGTAGTAAATTTCTCCTAATTCTCCAGACTGTACTATTTTTTTGATCATCTTCATATTTTCATCCATTCGTGGTTGGAATCCAATAGAAAGTAATTTTCCACTTGCTTTTTCTGCTCTAATCATATCTACAGCTTCTTCAGTTGTTACACTCATTGGTTTTTCTAAAAGTACATGAACTCCCTTTTCAAGTGCATAAATTGTACACTCTGCATGTGTTGTATTATACGTACATACACTTACTGCATCTAATTCTTCTGCATCAAGCATAGCTTTATGATCTGGATAACAGCGTACATTAGGTACCCCATATTTTTCAAAAAACTTTTCTGCTTTTCCAGGAATTAAATCTGCTGCTGCTACCACCTCTACATCTGGCATTTGTTTATAAGATTCTATATGTGCCTCTGCAATCCATCCTGTTCCTATAATCCCCACTTTAAGTTTACGTGATGTATCAATCACTTTTTCTTCGTTGACTTCTTGTTTAAATTGACTTAATACTGCATCAGACATTTACCATTACCCCTTTACTTCATATTTTTTAGATAGTCTATACTCATTTGTGCACACTCTATAGATGTTTTACCCATACTTGGCATATCTTGTTCTACTATAATCCATTGTGCTCCCACATCATTTGCTGCTATTAGGATTTGAGCAAAATCTTGTGTTCCATATCCTACTGGTCTGAATTCAAATACTGCCTCTTCTGATTCCCCTTCTTCTTCATTTA
Organism: Cellulosilyticaceae bacterium; assembly: GCA_051659885.1. Lineage (GTDB taxonomy): Bacteria > Bacillota > Clostridia > Lachnospirales > Cellulosilyticaceae > JAVVPO01. The sequence goes on along the minus strand of JBOFPL010000207.1, from coordinate 30,290 downwards.
CACCAATCAGCTCATACATACGTGCTGGTTTTTTGCCTGGCATAACAAAGTCTTTTAAATGTACAACAGGTGCACGCCCTGTATATTTTCTAATGTATTCCGCCGGATTCTCTCCCCCAACATTAACCCAACAAGTATCAATTTCTGTTTGAAGAATATCAGTTGGTATCATATCATACATCATATCAAGGGCATACTGCCCATCTACTTTTACAAATTCAAAGTCATGATTATGGTAAAGTAATGTTATCCCCTGCCTTTTTGCTTCTTCTCCGATCGCTCTTATGTCTTCTAAAGTTTGAGCATATCCTGGATGTCCTGGACGCCTTTCTTCCTCTAACCAAGGAATGGCTATATATTTACAACCTATTGTTTTATAGGCTGCAACTGTTTGAGTCATATTACCTAGTAATTCCTGAACAGGTACATGAGCTGAAGCAGCCTGAAGTCCTATCTCCTCTAACATTTGCTTAATAGATTCTGGTTCATTACCATATAATCCTGCAAACTCAACTCCTTCATATCCCATTTGCTTGACCTTCTCAAGCGTTCCTCTAAAATCTTTTTCTAGATAATCCCTTACTGAATAGACTTGTAATGCTACTGATAATGCCATATAACTCCCCCTCTACCGTTTATTTTTATTGTTAATTGAATTTTAAGACATTATTTGTTACAATACAAGTAATAATTAGCTAATAATCAGACAATTATTGCTATATCACTTATATAAGGAGATTTCTCTATGTTTTATGAACATAAATCTTTAGCTATTCAAGGCATGTTGTCTTACTCACTTGCTTTTCCCACTCATCTCCATCATCATGTTGAACTCGTCTATATGCTAGAAGGTTCCTCAAAAGCCTTCGTTGAATCTCAGTCATACGATCTTCATGCAGGGGATATCTTCATCACCTTTCCCAATCAAATTCATCAATATCAAAAAGTTGATGAAGAAAAAAGCATCGTTCTCATTTTCCCACCAGATATTTGTCCTGAATATAAAACTATTTTTATGGGCTATCTGCCACATTCACCACTTATCAAAAGTAATTCTACCTCTAAAAATTTACTTTCTTTCTTCGAGAACATTATTACCCAAAATGATTGTCCCTCTAGCCATTCAAAACTAATTCTTAAAGGTTATTTTTTAATACTTCTTGGTAAATTATTTGAAATGTTAGACCTTCAACCCGTTACTAGTGAACGCACAGATATTCTAAAAGAAATTCTCATTTATTGTTCCCATCATTACATGAATGATTTAAAACTCCAAGATTTAGAAAGAGATTTACACATTAGTAGGTACCGTATTTCCCATTTACTGAATCAAAAATTACATATTAGTTTTAATGACTACATTAATATGCTAAGGATCTCTTACGCCTGCAATATTATTTTATCTGATGACATAAAAATCACATCTATTGCTTATCTTGTAGGTTTTAATAATCCAAGATCTTTTAACCGTGCCTTTCTCAAATATACTGGACTAACTCCCAGAGACTATCGTTCAACTCATATATTAGGGCCCTAATAAAAGAAAGAGACAAATCTTCATCTGATTTGTCCCTTTCTTTTATATACGTCCATTTCCTAAAACAAGTGCTATATAGCCCCATTCTAAAATCTTTGTGTCAAAGCTACATTCCAACCAATTTTTTATATCACTTTGATCATATCCAGCCATTCTAGAAATAATCATTAAATATTCTCTTACATCCTCATATCCAATCTCTTTTTCCTCTTCAATCAACCATTTCAAAAAGATTGCTTGTCTAATCGCACAATACTCCAACATAATCCATTGACATACCATAACGATATCTTCTAATTCGGACTCTTCTTTCAAACAACTTGCCCATATTTCAGCAGCTAAATAATTTCTTAATAATTTTTCAAAAGGTATGTACTGCTTTTCAAAACTTTTATTTTTTTCATTCACTGCTTCATCTGAGTACCATTCAGACAGTCTCTCTGCCCATAGTGCAATCTCTTCTATATACTCTCCATAGAGTCCTTCTCTACGATAAAGCTGAATAATGTCTTGAAATAACTCATTTCTCTCCCAAAATGAATCTATTGGATCAAAATCTAACTGCCTTAATTCATTGACTAATCCATCTAAATATTCTTTATCTAGGTACTCTTCTACTGTTTCCTCCGAAAAATCTTTCGCCTCTAAAAGTTCCATTAGGCAATAGAAACTCATCATCATACCTTCAGTTAATGAATATTCTTCATTTTGTATGATTTGAATAATCATTGCTCTTACTTCTTCTAATAAGGAAAGTGGTCTTTCCACCGCTCCCTCTTCTATAAACTCAACACCTTTGGGTTGATTATTGATTAAATCAATAACTGCTGGACATCCAAAATCAAGTGAGTATTCATCCCTATTTTTAAATTCGTTAGTGTATCTTGGATACTGTCTACAAATATTTGCTGAATACTCCATCCCTAATTCTACTACTAATTGGCAAAGTTTTTTTCCATCTAAAAACGGACAGGTCTTATCTTCTTTTAAAGAAATAATATATCCCTCTCCCTCTTTTTCTAAACAACTACACAATGTAAGCTCAGGATTTTCTTCATCTCTTAGCCCCAAAGTCTCCATCTTAATAGTTTGCCATTTTTGTCTTGTTTCATCATCTACTGATATTCCCCATTCCTGACAACAAGTATATGGACATTGATCAGCAAGACAGTGAAAGGAATCATAATAATTAACTTTAGCTGTATTTTTCATAGCCTCTCCTCATCTTCAAACCTTACTTATAAGTTATGTTTAGTACATTCTAAAGTATTATATCATATCTTTCTTATTTTAACTTTGTTTTTAGAATCATTTATCCTTTAAGAATAACTCCTGATTATTCCTACTCCATAGATGCTTCTAGTTGCTCTTTTGCCCTTGCCTCAAATTCTTTCATCTCATGCTGTAACTCTTCTCGTATTCTTCTAAGTTCTACATCTATGAGCTGCTTATTTTTCACAAGACATTTTCCATTTACAAACACTGTATCTACATTGCTTGCATTTGCACTATAAACGATTGCTGAGTAAGGATCAAATACAGGGAACATATTAACTGATTCTGTTTCAATCAATACTAAATCCGCTTTCTTACCTACTTCAATAGAGCCTATTTCTTGTTCTTTATTAAGCACCTTTGCCCCTGTAATAGTTCCCAATTTAATAATTTCTTGAGCTGGGAATACCCCACGATCTTTATTTTCTAGCTTATGGAAGTTTGCAAACAACTTAAATTGTGTAATAATATCCAAAGTATTTCCACTAGAAGCTCCATCACTTCCTAACCCTACTGGTATACCCGCTTCAAGTACTTTACGAATAGGTGCTACTCCCTTTGCTGCTTTAGTATTGGATCCAATGCAATGAGCTACTTTAACTTCATACTTTTTCATTAGTTCTATATCTTTTTCTGTTAAAAAAATACAGTGAGCTGCTACCAAGCGGTCACTTAATAATCCAATAGATTCTAAGTATTCTAATGGTGTTTGATTGTAATTCTGTCTAAAATATTCCATTTCATAGTCCATTTCAGAAGTATGCATGGTAATAGGCACTTGATGTTTTTTAGAAATTTCATTAGCACTGACAAGCGCCTCTGTACTATTAGTATTAGGTGCATGTGGTGCAATAAATGGTGTAATCAATTCGTGCCCTTTCCATTTACTAATAAATGCTTCTGCATATCCCAGTCCACCATGTGCTACTTCACTATCGCAAGTTGGAAAATTAATAACCGTTTCCCCTAAAAAAGCGCGTATACCCATTTCTTCAGCTGCTTGTGCCACTGAATCCTCAAAATAGTACATATCCATCAAAGTAGTCACTCCACCTAATAGCAACTCACAAATGGCATACTTTGCACTATAATAAGCTAATCGTTCGTTCATACACTTATTCTCTAAAGGAAATAGGTAACGTCGTAATCTATCTTTACAATCATCACCTAAACTTCTAAAAGGAATCATACTTAGATGGGTATGGGTATTAATCATCCCAGGCATTAAGATACCACCCTTGCCATCTATCATCTCCCCATCAGTTTCCTTATATTCATCCATTTTACCAATGTCATTGATCTTGTCATCTTCTATAATTACAAATCCATCTTGAATCTCTTCCATATTTTCATTCATCGTAATGATACGTATATTTTTAATAATCGTCTTCATCTATTTCTTATCCTCTAAATTCACTATTTATTTTGATTCGGTCCTGATCTTACCATCCTACCTTCTCATCCTTGCATTATATTAAACCTATTTTTAATTATCAACCTTTTCTTGGAAGTTTTAGCTTACTGTTTATTCCCTTGATAGACTAAAACAAAAAAACAGTTAAAAAATATCCAGCCAATTAAAACGCTGAAAATATTTTTTAACTGTTTTATCAATGAATAGGTATAAATATCTTTTTCATAGGCTATCCTATATCTATTCGTCTAAACATAATCATTAATTTCTTATAAAGAAATGTTTACATATTTATAGTATTTTTCATTAAGTAGATCTCAATTATTCTACCGTTACAGATTTTGCCAAGTTCCTTGGTTTATCCACATCATTTCCTTTAGCGAGTGAAGCATAATAAGCAAGGAGTTGTGTTGGCACTACTGATAAAATCGGCATGAGCAAATCTTCTGTTGGTGGAATATAAATCACCTCATCTGCTATTTTTTTAATCTCCGTATTATCTTCTTTAGCTATAGCAATCACCCTTGCTCCTCTTGCTTTTACTTCTTTAATATTAGAAACCATCTTTTCTTCTAATGCGCTCTGTGTCACAATAGCTAGCACTGGTACATCTTTCTCTACCAACGCAATAGTACCATGTTTAAGTTCACCTGCTGCAAAAGCTTCTGTATGAATATATGAAATTTCTTTTAGTTTAAGTGCTGCTTCTTCTGCCGTAGTATAATCTAATCCACGTCCAAGGTAAAATGCACTATTTACATTTTTAAGTGTCTGCGCAATAGATTGGATATGCTCTTTATCTGCTAAAATAGCTCCAACTTTTTCACTTAATTCTTCAATATGACGGATAATTTCATGATATCTTTCTACACTAATTGTTTCTCTAATACGTGCAAAATGTAATGCAACCATATAAAATGCTACTAACTGAGCCGTATAAGCTTTTGTAGAAGCTACTGCAATCTCTGGTCCTGCCCAAGTATAAAATACATCATCAGATTCTCTGGCTACTGATGATCCCACTACATTAGTAATAGCAAGCACTCTAGCCCCTTTTCTCTTTGCTTCACGAATAGCAGCAAGGGTGTCTGCAGTCTCTCCTGATTGAGAAACTACGATCAAAAGTGTCTGCTCATCTACAAAAGGATCTCTATATCTAAACTCTGATGCAATATCTGTCTCTACAGGTAGATGTGCTAATTTTTCTATAGCATGTTTACCAACTAATCCTGCATGATACGCTGTCCCACAAGCTACAATATATACTTTATTTAAATGCTCAAGTTGCTCTTTTGTCATCTTGATATCATCTAATTTGATAACTTGTTCTTCTGTCAACCGTCTTGCAAGTGTTTCTTTAATTGCTGTGGGCTGATCATGAATTTCTTTGATCATAAAATGCTCATAACCATTTTTAGAAGCAGCTTCAATATCCCAATCAATCACTTTGAGTTCTTTTTGTACTACTTCTCTTCTTTCATTCATTATCGTTAAACCTTCTCTTGTAAGGTGCACTACTTCTTGATTATCAATATAATAAATTTGTTTCGTATACTCTAGTACAGCTGGAATATCTGATGCAATAAAGTATTCTCCGTTACCTACACCTACGATTAGTGGACTTTCTTTCCTTACAGCTACAAGTTCATCTGGGTGCGCTTGTGCAATAACACCTAATGCATAAGCTCCTCTTAAATGTCCAATTGCTTCATAGACAGCCTCTACCAAATCTCCTTTGTAATATTTATCTACTAAGTGTGCTACAACTTCTGTATCTGTCTCTGACTTGAAGATATACCCATCCTTTTGCAATGCTTCTTTAAGCTCCATATAGTTTTCAATAATACCATTATGAACTACAGCGATGGTTCCTTCTTGATTAAGATGTGGATGTGAATTGACATCTGATGGCTCACCGTGTGTTGCCCATCTTGTATGTCCTATTCCTACCCCTCCATTCATAGGATTTTGCTCCAAATAGTCCGCTAATATACTTAGTCGTCCTTTTTTCTTAGCTGCTACTAAAGCCCCCTCCTCTGAGTTAATAGCGATTCCCGCTGAATCGTATCCTCTATACTCGAGTTTAGATAGTCCACTTACTATCACGTCTTTAGCATTTTTGTCTCCAATATAACCTACTATTCCGCACATAATAGTACCTCCTGATATTTAGTTTTTAATGTACCAGGGGAATTCACTTTAGACCTTTTGTACTGTAAGTCACCCTACAGGTTTGTGTGTCTATTTAGGCTGTGAGACCTCTAGAGCATCCGCCGAATTTTCGATAACTCTAGTCCTCGTCAACTTGACTGTATACGTTCGTGTCAAGTTCTGGCGCTTGAACATTTTCTGTTCCCCGGAGATTCATTATACCATACTATCTTATTAAGTAAATCTCTAAAAAGAAAGTTGTACAATAAGTTATTTTTTAGATTTTTATCATAAAAAAAGACCTTTTGTACAACTAAAGGTCTTTTTTCTTATTCATTTCTTCTAAATATAAGTAACTTCTACATCTTTCCCTAATGTTCTAAGTTGATGTACTAAATCTGAAACTACCTTGTTTTTTAAGTTAAAATCTGATGGAAAATCTGGATTTTGATGTGCTGGATTAATAGCTTGCCCAAGCCATATATGTATCATGGTACTCTCTTCTAAAAGTAATTTAGCCAACCTAGAAGCGCCATCTTTTTTTCTAATTTTCTTAGGGCACTCTCCTATTTTCTTTTTGAGTAAATAATCATCTACTAGCTCCTTCGTTGCATTCAGTGTTAGAAGTCCTTCTGTTACTAAATCTATCCCCGCCATATAACCCATAGGAGGCACCTTAGAGGTATAGTGCTCCAAATCAATCTTTATAGGTTTTCCTAACTCTCTCGATACAATATTGGCTGTAGTTCCTCCACATAATACCACTTTACCCTTTGCTCTTCTAAGTCTCTCCATCATTAATTGGTCATCTTTCATACATCTTGGTGGCCCCGTAAATAAATCTAAATATTGTATAGGTCTAAGTTGAATCGTTACAACTGTAGTATCATCTCCTGGTTTACTATCATATAAATTCTCACATACCCCCAGTAAATGTCTTGCTATTGTATCTGCTCCACTTTCTACCTTGATTAGATCTTGTAAATAATCATCTATATGCTCCCATTGCCATCCCAAGTTTAATGTTTTTCCTACCCCTGCATGAACTGCACCATCGCTGACAATCGTTAAAGTATCTCCTTCTTCCATTTTAAAGTTACTTTCATAAATGGTCTTACCATTAATCTGCCTCTCTTCTTTATAGATAGGATAAGGCCTTGCTAATCTATAGTAAAAAACAGGAGGATTATCATACTCAACCATGTAGACATCTCCATTATCTTGTATCTTAATTATTGTAAATGTAGAATAAGCTAACTTTCTAACCTGGCACTCTGGCAATGTATTCGTAATCGTTACTATCGTATCTTCTATGCTTGCTCCGCCCTTAAGCATAGTAATCGCTATTTTTGATGTGAGTGTAGCTAGTATATTCGCTTTTACTCCACTTCCCAATCCATCAGATAATACAACTATCATACCCTTATCAATTTTCATAGTCTCTACATGATCTCCACATAACTCCTCCCCATATTTATTGACACTACAATGAGCTATATCAATATAATACATCTCTAGCAATCCTCCTCTTGTTGCAAAACTTTCTTAAGTTCTATAATTGCTACCTTTGTTTCTGCCGTAGTTTCACCTAATAGACTAGCTATTTCTTGTGCTACCCTCATTTGTTTATCAATAATAGTTTGAGTGACTTCTAACAAATTGCCTTTCAGTGTCCCTAATTCTTGTTTTTTTCTCTCTTGCTCTGTAATATCTGCAAAAATAACAAGTAAAGCATTTTGCTTTTCTAAGTAAGCTATATCTCTATATGCACTAAATTTATAGGCATCTAATGTTATTTTTTGCTTCACTAAGCTTTGTTTGGATGCTATAGCATTAACAAATGGTTCTCTGTCCATTAAAATTCCAATATCCTGTCCTCTTACTCGCTCAAAGCTATCGTGAAATATTTCCTCTGCCTTTGGATTAATATCTACAATTCTACATTGATGATCTAACATTAGGATACAATTGGGTGAGTGGTTAAAAATTTCATTACTTAGTCTTTCTGCTACGCTTCTCATATAAGGTAAACACATATCAATCTGAGACATGCCATTTAATACCGCTATTGCCTTCTCTCGGCAAGTATTATATCCACAAGCTGCGCAGTTCAGTTCATCTTCTTTTGTATGTTTTCCTATGCTTTGAAGTATTTGTACAATTTCTTCTTCTGTTGGTTTGTAAAATTCAATCTGTTTATAAACAAAAGTTCTGTTAAAATCTATTCCCTCTAATATTGGGTTGTCTATAAAACAATTATTTAACTCTTGTTTTCTTTGATTCCTAATAAATTTTTGTATCGCACCTATTCTTGTAAAGACATTCCCTTCTTGATTTATTCCACCCGGTCCTGCAATACAACTTTCATTACAGATGTTAATTTCAATACAGACATTCTTTAGTTTTCCTTCTTTAAGTGCTTCTAAAACCTCTTTACTTTCTGCCATTCCATGTACCCTAAGCACTTCTAGCCCCTTATGTTCTAGCGTATGTCGAATCCCATTCAATACCCCTCCTACTACAGGATACTTATGTCCCCTAAGTGTACCGCAAGCATCTACCTTTTCTCCCTCTAGTGTTTTATAGTCAACTCCCAACTCTTCCATGTAATTCGTCACTTCATCAAATGTAAGTACTGCATCAATGTCATTTTGATTACTTTCACTAATCGATTCATAAATTTTCGAAATACAAGGCCCAATAAATACAGTATATGCTTCTGCATTTATTGCCTTAACTACTCTACCATGTGCTAGCATAGGTGAAACAATAGGAATCATGTAATGAATTAAATCTGCATAATATCTTTCAATTAACCTTACTGTTGAAGGACAGCATGTTGTAATAAATTCCGTGTACTCTGAGCTCATGATATACTTTTCATACTCACTAGATACAATTTCTGCTCCTATAGCTGTTTCCTGAATCTGTTTAAACCCTATCTTTCTAAGTGCTGCCACAAACTTCTCACTCTCTTCAAAATAGGCTCTATATGAAGGGGCCAATGAGACTACTACCTGTCTTCCTTCTTGAATAGCCTGTTTAACTGCCCCTAGGCTTGATTTAATGTCCCTTGCATTTTGAGGACATACCATTAAACAATGTCCACATGCTACACATTTTTCAGCTACAATATTTGCTTTATCATTTTTTATTTCTATAGCCTTTACTGCACATGTCCTTACACATTTATAACAATTTTTACAATTGGTACTTGAGAAGTTCATTACTCTCATTGTTTTAGCCTCCCGTATACTACTTCTAGAAAGAATTTCTCTACTTCATCTTTATCTATGCCATAAATTTTTCCGTCAAACTCTACTGACACAGCTTGTGTGCAATTACCTAAGCAAAAGGCTGCTTTTAATTCTAATTGGTTTTTTATTTGATACTTATCAATTAACTCCCCCATTTTTTGTATAACTTGATGAGATCCTTTAACATAACACGCACTCCCTACACATACCTTAATTTCCATACTACTCACCTCTATAGTGTGTTCTTTATCTTATTATAAGTAATTGTTAAAATTTTTTCAATCTTTAGATTAAAATATTCTTTCTCTTCTTGTAAACCTTTTTTATCTTGTCTCATATAATATACTATCTTTAATTAATGAGGTGATTATTTTATGAGTACGCTCAGTCCTCCTTGGTACACGCTTTACAATGAAATACTTTACACTGTTGGCCTAACACCTAATGTATGTGTAGGTGAATTAGCTCCACTACCAAACGGCTCTTATACACTTCCAATCCGTGTAAGTTCTTGTTTAGTTCAAGCTGAAGCACTTCGCCTAATCATTCCTGAAACCTTTACCTTTGGTGGTGTCACAGTAACTACACAAATCTTCCTTAATACTCAATTTATACCTGTTCCCGCTTTAGCAATTACCTCTGTTGAACAAGTTGCTACACTATTTTGTAATGCACTTTATATGAATCCACTTTTTATAGGTACCGTTTTACTCTCTGGCAAACTTCCCCCTGAACAACAAGGTCTTTTGGGAGATGTTTCTATCATTATTTGCCCTCAAGTTATTCAGTTCTATAATGATAACCTCGCAGACCTCTGCAGTAATTTTAATGGTGTAGCCACTAATGTCTTTGCATCTGTCCTTCAATCTACCTTTGGAACTACTCCTATTAAAGTCTCTTTCTCCACATTTGATCCTAATTGTACACTTCAGCAACAACGTTTTTGCCCAACTTGTCAATAACTAAAAAAGATGTAAATAGTCTAATGACTATTTACATCTTTTTTTCCAATTACATCATGAATCCACTTACCTGTTTTAAAACGTCTCATGCATAAAGCTGCCTTTGTTATTTCTTCTAATACCAACATGGCCACTACATATTCTAACCTTAAATTAAGTATGAATACACCTATCAGAGATAACGGCACACCTATTCCCCACATCGTTCCTCCTTCTAAAATAAGAGAGTATTTGGCATCTCCGCCTCCTCTAAAAATACCTACAATCATCATGATCGCTATAATTTTAGGTATCAAAATAACCGCATTGATTAATAAAATATTTATTGTTGTTTGAGCAACTTGTGGTGTAACGTTAAATATCTTTACAATCATTGGAGATAATACTGCTACACCAAAACTAATAATCCCCCCTATACCTATAGCAATAACTAGTATTCTTTTGGCATAAAGTTTAGCTTTTTCTATCTCTCCTCCACCAATGGCATTTCCTACTATTGTAAGCGAAGCTGATGCCATTGCAAATATAACCACTAAGAAGAAATTAGTCACTGTATTAACAATCTGAATGCTCGCTACAGCCTCTGAACCAATATGCCCATAGGCCATTGTATAAATAACTGTTCCTAATCCCCAGCATAATTCATTTCCTACTATTGATAAGATAGGAGTAATTGCCTTATACACAAGTTCCTTTGGAATATCTATTAATTGTTTAACTGTTGCCTTTAATGCTGTATTTTTACCATATACAATTCCTACTAATACAATAGCTTCTATTACTCTTGCTATTAAAGTTGCTAACGCAGCCCCTGCTACTCCCATTTTAGGAAATGATCCTATCCCAAAAATAAAGAGTGTATTTCCTATTATATTAATTAATACTGCTACACCACTTACAATCATAGGCACTTTAGTTTCACCGATACTTCTTAACGCATAGCTATATGCAAAAGTAATAGCAGTAAATATGTAACTTAATGAAACAATTTTTAAATAAGAGACACCTAATTCTAAAATTTGAGGTTCTTTATTAAAAAATCCAATAAACTCCCCTGGAAAAATTTGTATCAAAATGGTAATACCTAATGTATACACTATTCCTGCTATAAGTGCTAATCCCAACATTCTCTTGATATTAACTAAATCTTTACGTCCCCAATATTGTGAAATAAACATCCCACTCCCTGCACAAATCCCTGTTAACCCTAACATAATAAGCATAAATAATTGATTAGCTAATCCTACCGCAGCTATCTCATTTTGTCCCACAGTACCTATCATAACTGTATCAATCATATTCAATGACGAGCTGATTAGATTTTGAACAACGATTGGTATAGCAATTGTTAAAAGTAATTTAAAGAACGCCTTATCCTTTTTCATTTCTAACAACCATGTTTTTTGTTTATGTAGCATAACTTCCTCCTTTTAAAATCCAAACGAAAAACCACTTTAAACTAAAATTCAGTTTAAAGTGGTCTCTTCGTTTTCACTTTATTAAATGGTTTATAACTTATTTTTATACTATTTATACTAATGTTTATTTATTTTTTTGTCAACACTGTTATTTTTTATCTTTCATCCAAGACATAACTTTTTGTTTAATAGCAGATTGAAGTAATTTTCCTTCCTCCTTTGTTATTTGTCCATTTTTTACGCCTTCTTTAATTGCTATACAATATTCTTTATATAATACTTTTCTAAATTTATTGTACGAAATATTTTTAACTTCTAAAACATCAGTAAGTTTTTTTCCTTCTTTAATCATTGATTCAAGCTCTGAAGGTTTTACCCCTAATTTTTCTAATGCTTGTTGAATGATTTTAAAATTATCAATCATAAACCCTTCTGAAGGTTTTTCACCTTTGCATGGCTTATTGGGTTTACATGGCTTACATGTTTCTGGTTTTGTGACAGGAGATGTTGGTTTTACTTCTGGTTTCACTGTTGGTGTTGGTAAATTTGGTTTTGTCTCTGGTTTAGCTGGTTCACTTGGTTTTACTGTTGGTGTTGGTAAGCTTGGTTTTGTCTCTGGTTTAGCTGGTTCACTTGGTTTTACTGTTGGTGTTGGTAAATTTGGTTTTGTTTCTGGCTTAGCTGGTTCACTTGGTTTCACCGTTGGTGTTGGCAAGCTTGGTTTTGTCTCTGGCTTAGCTGGTTCACCTGGTTTCACCGTTGGTGTTGGTAAGCTTGGTTTTGTCTCTGGCTTAGCTGGTTCATTTGGTTTTGCTTCTGAAGCTGGAGTTGGTTTCGTCTCTGGTTTGACTGGCGTAGTAGATTTTCTTTCTTCTGTTTTTGCTTCTGCAGTAGCTTCTACTACACCATTCGAACGATTAGTATTAGCTTTAGGCACAGTGGTACATCCTATAACAGGAGTCGCTCCTAATGATAGTATTAATGCAGCTGCAATTATTTTATTGCGTGCGTTTTTCATATTCTTTCCTCCTAAATAATCTTATATCTATAGGATGTGAGGAATTAATTTTTATATCCTACCAAATTTCGGTATTTCTAAAAAATAAATACATATTTTTTCTATTCTGGCACATATTAAGTTTATAATTCTTCTTATTACTTAGGAGGGTACTATGTTAAAGTATATGCGTTGTAACCAGTGCGGTTATGATATGTATGGGCCTGAATTTTTATCAAATACTATTGACTCAAGCTTATATCAAGGTAATTTTCATTCACCTCAAGCGGTCCTTGCGGTTAGTAGTAAATCTGATAAAGATATCACTTGCCCTTTCTGTAATACAAAAGGTAATTGGTCTAAATAAATAAGTAAGGAGAATTTACAAATTAATTCTCCTTACTTATTTTACATATGTCTTATAATTTATAATTATTGTATCGTACTTTTTTATCACAGTATATTCTATGCTTTTTTCTAATGCCAAGCAAATTCCACTAATCAATTCTCTTTCATCCCACTCATTTTGTTCATCATTATAAAAGATTATGCTGTTCTCCTCAAACTTATTTACCTTTAACTCTTTTTGAAAGCTTGTCCATTGCTCTTGATTTTGAATTTTTTCTACTCCTATTTGCTCAATCGGTAAATAAATAAAATTTTCCTTTTGTTTACTATACACATCTCTTAGATCCCATATATGCGAGCGACTCATATACTCAGTATTTTCATTAAAATAATCATAAAATCCACCTATTTGTTTTTCTTCTAAATCTCCCCAGGTAACATCTACATAATAAACATTTTCTTGTACTTCTACTTTATTCCAAACATGAGGTATGCCATCGGCCTCTCCTATTATTAATTCCGTTGGAATACCTAGGAGATTTAGCATATACATTAAACTTTTTGCATAGCCGTCACATACCGCTATCCCTTCTATTATAGCTCCGTACATAGTATGAGTCATAGGTGTATCTATAATCTGTTTTTCTCCCTCTACAACTTTCGCTGAATATTGAATGTGTTCAATTAGATATTTATAAATTTGCCATTCTATTTCATAATCAGCCATGTCACTGCTAATTTGCTTACTTAAAATTTCTAATAAATCTTTTTTCAATTGTTTATTATATTCTTTCAGCTCTTCTATTTCCTGTAATGGATATTTTATAGTCATTTCTATTAACGGTTGCTCTTCTCTTCTCCCTGTAATGGTATATGCTTCAAAAGTTAATCTAGGATACGTATGAAGTATATACTGCACTTGTTCATATAGTATTTCATTGATTTCTTCCAAAGTCAGGGCGCTATAAGTAAATCTAATTTTTAGATTTACTTTAAATTCTTCTAATGCTAATTTAATTATTTCTTCTAGTTCTTGCTCAGATTCTATTTCCCATACTTCTTGCCATTCTCCCACTATCTCCCATCTTGTAAGACTCATCTTATCTTCTTCATCCCAAGTCATCAAGAAATATTCTCCTGGCAAATTAATTACTTCTCCATCCTCTACTGTTCTTGCCTTACTCCCATCTCTAGATAGACTAGCTTTAGATTCTTTCTCCAATTGAATTCTATATCCCTTTTCTACAATTCCTTTATCTCTAATTTCAATAGCCTCTATTTCATCTATTTGATCCCCTTGTTCTTCATTAGATACTATTATAGCTGATTGGCTAGTTTCTTTTACCTTAAAAGGATTAATAATTATCAATCCTACTACACTTATAATAACTATAATTTTTTTTACTTTCAAATACTCTCCCTCCCCCCCTTTATTTCTATAATATCTTAATTGGTAATTTATTCCAAGTATTTTTCCTAATAAAAAAATCACTTACTCAAAAAGAGTAAGTGATTTATTCTAGTTCTATTATTTTATCTGTATCAACAGTTATTCCTTCGCCTTCTTTAAACTCCATATCCTCACTTTTATAAGGCTCGCCGCCTACCGTAAGAACTACCTTTTTAACATTATAGTAATTTCCTACTGTTTTGACTAAACTTTGTATCGCTAATTTTTCTACGCTGCTTCCATAATTCATTTCATAATACTCTTTACTCATATCCACATAAAGCTTATTCTGTTCTTGATCCATATAGATATTTTCAATAACTGCATCCTTTGGTATAGGTACCACGTACTCTTCACCTATTGATTTTTTTAATAAATCTGTTAAAAAATGTTTAGGTTCTTCATTAGTATGTACAACTACTTCTTGTATAATATATTTAAATACTGCAGTATTTTGATTCGCTATAAAAACTTTTACTTCTTGCTCTACTGGCTTATTATTTTCAAACTGGGTTAATTCACTTGTTATTCTTCCCCCATTATCTTTATAGACATTTTTAATTGGGCCAATTTTTTCTCCGTAATAATTTTTCTCAGTCACACCATTTCCTTTAGTAGTTACTTCTACAGCTTTAATCGCTCCAAAAGGTGTCTCTATCATTACATCTGTATCTGTAATAGTACTGACTCTTTCATCATCTAGTTTCCAACTATTACCCTTTTCTAGCGGCATTTTTAAAATAGCTTGCTTGTACTGTCTAAAGTTTGTATAATCTTGCTTAATCTGTGCATCTTCTATCATTGCAACTTCATAAATTGCCCCATCTTCTTGAACATATACTCGCGCTTGCACTTTTTCCTTATCTTTTATTTTGAGCTGAAATGCATTACCCTTCATAAAATCTATAGAAAGCTTAATTTCACTATTGGTAGATTCTTCTCTAAACGTCCATACTGTATCTTTTATGACTGGAAAATATGTTGTTAAACTAACTACTGGTTTTTCTGGCAATATAGGTATTGCCTCTTCTATTATTACTTTATTACTTTTATGTTTATTGTTTTCAATTTTATTATAACCTATTAATAGTATAGTAATCATTAGTACTGAGCTTAGGAGTATCAATAATTTAGATTGTTTCATATCTAAACTCCTTTCATTTGACATAGATATATTCTATATTATCATATATATATTATTAAAATCCAGTCTAATTATATATATATATTATTATATTTCATTACGTATTTGTTACATTTCCTATCTATCTTTCTTATTTTATCAGCCAATTTATTTCATCATCTGCTTTTATTTAATATTTTTTTGGATAAAATATATAAAAAGGAAGTTTATAACAATCTTCCTTTTTTGTCCTTAGTTACTATTAGATTCTAATATTTTAACAATCTTCATCGAGTCTTCTATCAGTCTTACTTTATACTTAGTAATAGTTGTCAAATCTAAAAATTTATTTTGTATATGTGTTCTTACATCTACTTTTGTACTCACTATACAATCTTTCAAATTAGACGCTGGTATTATTTCTACAATCTCAGCTTTTAAAACATCTCTTTGTATACCTTCATTTTCTAGCAGTTCAATCTCTTTATATTGTTGTTCATAAAATTCTGGTACTTCTTCTAAAAAATCCTCTACATATACTAAATCATTGTACTCTATCGCCTCACTATAATGTTCCAAATAATGAGTCATGTATTTTAATACACTTTGCATAAAATATATGACTTCTAAATTCGTATTATCCTTTCCTCGTCCTGATTGACTTCCTCTCACTTTAGAGCTCCCAGGAATTTTTCCCCATCTTTCCTCAAACTCTTCTACAGTAGCTCCCCATCCATTGACAACTTTCATCATACTTATAATAATTTCTCTTTTTAGAGGATCTGTAGTATCTTTTAATATTTCTACGCCAAAAGGAGGTATATAAAATTTACCTTCTTTATTTTCTTGAATAACGATGTAGTAGGTATACACCCCCTTACCTACTTGTTGGTTAACTGCCACAGTCTCTACCTCTACTAAATATCTTTTATACTGGTCATTAGCAATAAGCTGTGTCTCTATAATAACCATAGCATGATTCTCTATAGGATATTTATCTATTATTTCTGCTGCAAATTTCTCTAGCTGTTTCGTCTTCTCTTCTGATACTGGCGCCTGTTGATTTAATATTTGATTAGTCTCATTTTCTTTTTTATACCCTTTCACCATAACAAGTGAAATGTAAACTGTAATAACTACCATAACCACTAGCACTACTATCATTATTCTTTCTTGCCTTTTTATCCTTATCACTTGATCACCTCAAAGTAAGTTATTACATACTATTATACATATAAATTTTAACAAAGTATAAACAGATTATAGTTATAAAACTAAAAAAAGTAGCTTACACAGCTACTCTTTAATCTCTATTATATCACTATAACAAATTAGGATTATTCATTTGTTTTTTTAAATAAGTGTGACTATTGATAAGCTTTCCTAACTCTACCTTTAAGTTTTCTAATTCCATACAAGATTTCTCATACTCAATTTGTGAAATTAATCCTTTATCCAAATAGCTTTGATTTACTTTGATTTGTTTTTCTTGTATAGTTATATTTTTAATTAAAATTTTATACTGTGTCTCCAATTGCCTCATCTGTATATAAACTTGTTTTAGTTGAGTTTCTATAGACTCTTCTATCGATTTTTGTCTATCCTTCGTCTGTTCTATTTTTTCTTTATTTCTAATATAAATCATATAATCACTTGTATAAATAGGCAATTCAGCAACTTTTATATCCTCTTCCGCCTTCCAGATACTTATATGCTCCTCCGCTGTTCCCATTACCCATGTATCTATATCTCCTCTCTCTGGATAAGGCTGATACTCATTATCTTCTTTTTCTAATATATACCTTTGTTTTGATTTCCCTATCATTTGACATAGCTCACCATATTTCATATCTATAGTGTCTTTCATTTTCTTTATAGTATCATTCAACTGCTCGTAAGCTAACTGTACTGATTCTATATTTAGTTCATTTACCATACCTTTTATTTTAAGTAATTCTTGTTTTTTTAATTCCTGTCCTTTTATTCTTAAGTTTTCATTCATCAAATTTAATTCTTTCTCTAAGGTAATAATTTCATCAAATAACCGACTCACTGAAAATATTATTTTATCCTTCATTACCCTCCCTTGCTTTTGAATATATCTTTGCTGTGTATAATTTTCTTTATAATTATTATAGT
Organism: Cellulosilyticaceae bacterium; assembly: GCA_051659885.1. Classification (GTDB taxonomy): domain Bacteria; phylum Bacillota; class Clostridia; order Lachnospirales; family Cellulosilyticaceae; genus JAVVPO01. The sequence continues at coordinate 12,219 of JBOFPL010000207.1, read as the reverse complement.
TTCCTGTGAGTAATGCAAAATCTACTTCTTCTACACTTAAATCTTCTTGCCTCTCATTTGCTTTTAAATCTCTATTTGTTTGTGTAGCTTGTTTGATTGCTACATCCAGTGTCAAAACAGGTATTGCTCCTTCACTTGCAAAAGCCGGCATAGCTTGACCTAAGAGCATCATCGTTCCTAACATACATGCTACTAATTTATTTTTACTCATCTTTTTCCTCCTTTACTCATATCTTAAAGCCTCTACAGGATCTAGTTTTGAAGCTTGGTAAGCTGGATACACACCAAATAAAATACCAATTGCACTTGATGTGCCTACCGCAAAAACAATCATTCCTACTGTCAGTTTAACTTCTAAGTTAAATAACATACCGATTGTCATTCCTCCTGTATAACCTAAAATCATTCCTATTATACCACCTAATACTGTTAAAATTATAGCTTCTATTAAAAACTGTCTGAGTATTTCTTTGTTCGTGGCCCCTACAGCTTTACGAATACCAATCTCTCTTGTACGTTCTTTTACAGTCACCAACATAATATTCATAATCCCTATTCCCCCTACTAAAAGTGAAATAGCAGCTACTAGTCCAATGAAGCTAGTTAACATATCTAGTACCATATTAATTTGATCCATTAACTGTGTCAGGGATTGAGATTTAAATCCATTAACTGTCCCATGTCTCTTATCCAAAAGTCTGCTTACTTGATAAGCAACTTCACTTGGATTATATTCTTCTTTTACCATAATTGCACCCATGCTCGCTCTCTGGTCACCATATCCTACAATCTGATCTAATGTACTAAAAGGTACATAGGCGATTAAAGGAATCATATCCATCGGCATTCCAGGAAAAGTTTCTGTCTTTACTAGTCCTATAATTTCAAAACTATTCGTCACTCCACCTAAATTCATTTCTACAGTTTTACCTATTGCGTATTTAGCATCTTCTACCCCATAGATAGCTTTTGCAAACATATCCGAGACTAAAACAACATTAGCCTTTGCTCTATCTTCACCTTCTGAAATATTTCTTCCTTCTACCACATCTAGATACTGTACTTCATGAAAATTGTAAGGAATTCCAGATACAATCATAAACTTTTCTTGCTCTTTATAATCCCTCATAGAAGTCATCCATCCAGAATCATAGGTTACCGCACCTTGTACCTCTGGCATTTGCCTAATAACTTCTAGATCCTCTTGTGTTATTAAATTCTCCGGACTACGGTTTGCTACATTAATTTGTACCGCACCCTTTCCTATATCAGCAAACAAGTTTATAACTGTGGTTTTTACTCCTTCACCGATAGATAGTACCATGATAACTGCACCTATCCCTATAAACATTCCTAGCATAGTAAGGAAGGTTCTTAATTTATTACTTAAAAGCTGTCTAATCGACCCTTTTAAACATTCTCTTAAATTCATTTTGCACCTTCCTTATTCTATAATCATTTGATTAATAGCCACATCTTCTATAATATGACCATCCCTAAAAACAACTTTACGCTTTGTATATGCTGCAATATCTGGTTCATGAGTAACCATTACAACGGTTACTCCTTCTCTATTTAATTCTTGAAAAATTTTCATAATTTCTACACTTGATTTACTATCTAAGTTCCCTGTAGGCTCATCCGCTAACAATATAGCCGGATTATTTACTAATGCCCTCGCAATAGCTACTCTCTGCTTTTGCCCCCCTGATATTTCATTGGGCGTATGTTTTATACGTTCCGAAAGCCCAACCCTTGCCAGTGCCTCTAACGCTCTTTCTCTTCTCTCTTTTGGCTTAACTCCTGCATACATCATAGGTACTTCTACATTTTCTAAAATTGTTAATTTAGCAAGCAAATTAAAAGCTTGAAAAACAAATCCTATTTTTTGATTTCTAATATGTGCATAATCTTTTTCTTTAAGTTCAGATACACTTACACCATCTAGAATATAACTTCCATTAGTTACCTTATCTAAACATCCCAGAATATGTAAAAAAGTTGTCTTTCCTGACCCAGATGCTCCCATAATTGATACAAATTCACCTTCCTCTACTTTTAAATCAATATCAAAAAGAGCCTGTAATTCTAAATGTCCATTTTTATAGATTTTATTTAACTTTTCTATATTAATCATTTTACATCACCTTGTTTTTCAAAAGCTTCATAAGTTACAGCTGTTCCATCTACTAAAGCTTCTGTCGGATTAGTAACTACAATCTCACCTTCTTGCACACCTTCAACTTGTACGTAGAAATTATCCGCAGCGCCTTCTGTTACATATCTTTTTTCAATAGTTGCATCTTCTTTAACTACAAGTACATAACTTCCGCCCTCATCATCTTTCATTGTTGCTAGTAGGGGCACTGCTAGTGTATTTTCTACTTTCTCTGTCGTAATTTTCACATCCACAGTTAAACCTGGTTTCAACCCCGTTTCTTCTTCTAGTAACTCAAGTTCTATTGGAATAACAGCAGTAGCTGATCCATTTCCCGCATTTGTAGACATTACCCCACTTGGTGCTACCATACTAACCTTAGCTGGTACTTCAATCACTTTTGATCCATTATACTTAATTAATGCTTCTAATCCTATCTCAATTTGTGGTGCATAAAATGGAGATATATCTGCTTGTACTAATAGCTTATCTGGATTAATAATCACCATTAATGGTGCCCCTGGTGAAATTGCTGCTCCCTCTTGCACTAGTACTTCAGATACAACTCCATCCATAGGTGCAACGACTTCATCTGTAGCTTTTTCTAAGTCTTTCATCAAATTTTCTCTTTGTATTTTTAGTGATTTTATTTCATTTTGTTTCATTGCTATACTTTGTGTTTTTGTTTTATCTTCCACATTATTCAAAGCAAGATCTAAAGTATATTTGCAAAGTTCTTCTTGTAGCACAGCACTCTCTAAATCCTTCTCAAAAGCACTTACTTTAGCACTTAACGTATTTACATTTTCCTCTGCTTTATCCAATTTACTTTTCAAGTCATCTAATTCTTTTTGTGCACTTAATCCTTGCTCTACTAACTCTTTTGTCACTTCATATAAGTTTTGATCTGCTTTTATATCTTTTTCTACTAAATCTAAAGAGGCTTGAGTAGATCTCATTGCTTCCTGAATATCTTCTATTCCTTTTTTTGCTTTAAGCAAATTATTTTCAGCCTGTAAAATTTCTTGCTTACTGCCTTTATCTTGTAACTGTGCTAATGCTAGTTCTGCATTAGCTAATTGTAAATCTAATTTTTCTATTTCCTTATTCATTTTCCCCTTTACTTCTGGGTCTAATAATAAGAGCACCTCTCCTTTTTTAACTTCGTCCCCTACTTCTTTTATGATCTCTATTATTCTATTACTAGATTCTGAAAAAATCTTCTGACTTTCATCCGTTGTCAGTAGCCCACTTGCTGATACTTTACTTTCTATATTTTTTTCAGTTACCTTAGCAACTTGTACACGTTGTCCACCTTTAACTCCTACTATATTTTGCCCAGTTTCTGTATTTTTTGGTATAACTGCTCCTACCGTTAAAAAACTCGCTACCGCTAATACACCTATTATCATTCCTATAGCCTTTTTACTCATATGAGCCTCCTTGTCCATTGCATGATCTTATTAGTTTATCTTTATAAAATAAAGTTTTTAAGAAGTTTATTCCAATAATAGTTTACTTACTAAATTATATTTTGTAAATTAAAATAAATAAAAGTCTTACTTTTAACACTAATACGCTAAAAGTAAGACTTTTATTTTACCTTTTATGGATGTAAGCTAATTTTTCACTTATATACTCCCCATATAGGTTATTATAACTAGCTAATTGTGGCAATAACTCATTTAAGTCTCTAAAATATCTATCTTTTTGTCTTTCTAAATCATTTTTTTCTCTCTCTGAAAACCCTACTCCATTAAGCTGTTCAAAAACACCTTTTAAATTCTCCACCGTACAATCTAATTTAAAAATTAAACTTGTATCTTCATAATTGGCTAAATGCATATTTCCCCTCCATATGATTTTGTCTAAAGGTATAGGTTATTTTTAGTTAAAAAAATAACCTATACAGCTCAAATAAGCCGTATAGGTGGGTTGCACCACTAACTCCATATACTTTAGGTGCCCAAATACAAAGTATACTTCCTCGTTCCCTATTATCTCTTTAATTATTGTTTATTTATATTATCCCTATTTTTCATCAAAATGTAAATAGTTTTTTATTTATTCATCAATATATTCATTTTTTCGAGTCTACTCTTTTTTTAAGTCTTTTATCAGATAAACAAAACTTTTTAATAAACTTTTCTAATTTCATTTGTTAATTGCGTAACTTTAGATTATAATATATTACATAATTTCTACATAAGGGGAGGCCTTTTTGAAAATGTACGCTGAAGCTATTAAACAAGCAAAAGAAAATATTAAAGATGTTGTTATCAAGACACCACTTCTTCATAGTCCTATCTTCTCATCTATGTCTGGTAACCAAATCTATATGAAATGCGAAAATCTACAAATTACAGGTGCTTATAAACTCAGAGGAGCACTTAATAAAATCCGTAGTTTATCTGAAGAAGAAAGAAAACGTGGTGTTGTTTGTTCTTCTGCTGGTAACCATGCACAAGGTGTTGCTTATGCTTCTACTTTAGAAAAAGTTAAATCTACTATCGTTATGCCTGAAACGACACCTTACCTTAAAGTACAATCTACTAAAGACTTTGGTGGAAATGTAGTGCTTTATGGTGGTTGCTACGATGATGCCTATAATGAAGCAAAACGTATCGAAACCGAGCAAGGTGCTACCTTCCTTCATCCATTTAACGATATCGATGTTATCTATGGTCAAGGTACTGTAGGTTTAGAAATCTTAGAAGAACTTCCAGACGCAGATGTAATTGTTTGTCCTATCGGCGGCGGTGGATTAATTAGCGGTGTTGCTCTTTATGCAAAATCGATTAATCCTAACATCAAAATTGTTGGTGTACAAGCTGAAGGCGCTAACGCCATGGAGCGCAGCTTCAAATCTGGTACGCTTACTAGTCTAGATTCTGTAAATACAATTGCGGAAGGGATAGCTGTAAAAAAACCTGGTGATCTTACATTCGAATTTGTGAAAGAATACGTAGATGAAGTTGTTACTGTAAAAGATAACACTATTGTAGAAAGTCTACTTACTTTAACTGAAAAACATAAGTTAATGGCTGAAACATCTGGAGCAGCGTCTCTTGCTGCCCTCAAAAAATTAAACTTCAAAAACAAAAAAGTTGTTTGTATTATCAGTGGTGGAAATATTGATATGCTCACTACTTCAGCACTAATTCGTAGCGGTCTTGTATCACGTGGTCGTCTCTTCTCATTCTCTGTAGAACTTCCAAATACACCTGGACAACTCGTAGAAGTAACTAAACTACTTAGTGATTTAGGTGCAAATGTAGTAGACCTTGAACACAATCAATTTAAAGCACATAATCGTTTCAAAAATGTACTTTTAGAAGTTGTAGTTGAAACAAATGGTTATGAACATATTCAACGTATCAAAAACGCATTTGATGAAAGCGGATTCTATATTAATCAAGTCTATTAAAAAACGGCCTCTAAGGCCGTTTTTATTTTTATTGATTAGATAATGCTGCTGTTGCTGTTCCTATAAGATTAAGGTCATCACCTTTTAAGAACTCATAGTAGGTATGATTTTGTTGAGATAGATATTCTCTCATATATCTATCTAATTTTTCTTTATATCCTTTTAATTTATAAAAAGTTGTTCCCTCTGCTACAATGGCTACTGGACAACATGGATTAGTTCCTTTTCCAGTTTTTAAAATCATCCCACTTAATTTTATAGCACAAAGTTTCGCTGCTCTTTCTATCATTGCTTCTACAATAAGGTACAAGTTAGTACGATCACTTTCTATACCTACTAGTTTTGAAAAAAGATTGGATTGGTCATAAGGATCATACATAAAGTTATTTAGGTCAATTAATTGTGCATCAACCATCTGTTCGAGTGCCTTTCCACATCCTTCTGAAAAAAGCCCTTCATTTACCCCTGCTTGTAATACCCTTAGAGTTATAGGTCCTAAGTATCTTCCACTCACCATTTTTTCAAACTGATAATCTCCCGGGTTATTAGTTGTTTGATCAAATGCTTCGTCAATAACCCCTCTAGGGAGCTTATTGTACGCACCTGATTCTGCATTAATAATCATACTTCCATTTTGTTCTAACTCAGCCACTTTAGTAATATTTCTCTTCTCTTCAATATAACAAGCATTTGTTCCTGTTCCAAATATAAATCCTATATACCCATCAAACTTTCTATGACTTGTAATCCCTTTACCACCTAATAATGTAGCAACTGTATCATTTAGGATAACTACTTTTCTTTCTTTCCCATCTACTTTTTTTAATCCTTCAACTAAATTAGCTCCTATTTTTTCTCCTACTACTTCTGGCGCTTTAACTTCCTTTGACCAACGCAGTAATGTGCCATCTTTATCTTTATTAATTTCTACAGGATATGAAAAGCAAAACCCTATATCCGTTGCTTTAATAGCCACCTCCTGAGTATACTCTACCATAGTTTTAAAAAATGCCTCTTTACTTAGCTCTTCTTGTATCCCTGGCATTTGATACTTTGCAAAGTCGTTAATATGTACTTGCATATCTTGATCAAATTCTACTGTTCCTACTCTAAAATTAGTTCCTCCAGCATCGATTACTACAGCTTTTGTCTGAGTCTTAATCTCATCACTTACTGTTAGATATGTAGGAATCATCTCCAAACTACTATCATTTCCTTCAAGCCCTCTTTTCATTTCTTCTATAAATTTTCCACATTCTTGTGTCATATTTATAGCTTCATGATTCATTCCATATTTAGATAAAAATGCTTTAATTTGCTCCATACTTTTGCCTCCCTATTCACCTCAAACTTATACTTAAATTTATCATACTATAGTCTTTTTTTCTAGCTAATACTATAATTATATGCACTTATTCTACTATTAATATTTTATTTTCACTACATCTTGCTTACTTTTCACTACCTATACATACTTTTTTAGCTCTATTTCACCATACACTTTATCACTATAAAGTGTAAAAATTATAACTTTGTATCTAGATATTATTTACTATTTGTATTAAATAGTTTTTATGTTAATTTTTAATCATTATTCATTTTGACTATTTATACTCTTTTCTACGAACAAAAATCATTATTTTTGTACATCTTTCATCAGATTATCTTTATATAGTTTCTTTTAAATGTGCAAATTTCAATTGCCACCCTGTAACCTTATTGCTATACTGTATACATATTTCAAATGGCTCCTATTCGGCAATTTAGGATTCATAGACATTTTATGTAAAAGGAGGATTCTTATTTATGAAAAAGACAGAATATGGTTTATTTACAGCCATTGCTATGATTGTTGGAATTGTTATCGGTTCGGGGATATTCTTTAAAAGTGATAACATTCTTGTAGCAACAGGAGGCAGTGTTTCACTAGGTGTTTTAGTTTTCTGCCTTGCTGCTATTAGTATTATTTTCGGAAGCCTTAGCATTGCTGAACTGGCTTCTCGTACCTCTAAAGCTGGAGGTATTATTACATATGCCGAATCTGCTTATGGTGAATCTGCAGGTTGTGCATTTGGGTGGTTCCACACCTTCTTATATTACCCTACTCTTATTGCAGTTGTATCTTGGGTAGCAGGTATTTATATTTGTATGTTATTTGGTATTCAAGGCACACTCGAGACTCAAGTTGGTATTGGTTTTGCTTTGACTATCATACTATTTTTCGTTAACGTGGTTTCTACTAAATTAGGAGGTTATATCCAAAATGGTTCTACAATCATTAAACTTATCCCCCTTATAGTAATTGCTATTGCTGGTTTAGCTTTTGGTGATCCAAGTAGTGTTTCTATGAGTGATGTAACTCAAATGCAATCAGCAAGTTGGATTGCTGCTATTGCACCTATTGCCTTCTCTTTTGATGGTTGGATTATTGCAACTTCTATTAGCCACGAGATTAAAGATGCCAAGAAAAACTTACCACTTGCACTTATTATTGCACCTATTTTCATTCTTGTTATCTATGTCCTTTACTTCGTAGGAATTAGTACACTTGTTGGACCTGATCAAGTTATAGCTCTTGGTGATGCTCACGTAGATCGTGCAGCTAACTTATTAGTTGGACCTATGGGTGCCAAAGTTATTTTAGTATTTGTTGTTATTTCTATTATGGGTACAGTAAATGGATTAATCTTAGGTATGTCTCGTTTACCTTATTCTTTAGCCATTAGAAATATGTTTCCAAAATCAGAAGCAGTTTCTAAGGTAAGTTCAAAGCTTGGTATGCCTGTTACTTCCGCAATTGTTGGTTTTATTATCTGTACATTCTGGACAGCTATGCATTACTTCACACAAAAGTTTGGATTACTTCCAAACTCTGATATCTCTGAGATTTCTATCACCATTAACTATGTTGGATATATTATTCTTTATGTTTATGTTTTCAAACTTGCTCGTAAAGGTGAGATCAAAGGCATCTGGCGTGGAATAATCAATCCAATTCTTGCTACTTTAGGTTCTCTTATGATTCTATTTGGAAGTATGGGTAACCCTCTCTTCTGGACTTATGCAGTATGTTGTGCACTACTTATTATAGCTGCTCTTATCTTTTGGAAAAATAAAAGCAAGAATTTAAATGCTTAATTAAATTTAAACTTAAAAGAGGTGTAGGAAATTCCTACACCTCTTTTCTTATTTATTATTTTCTAAAGAAACTTTTAATTCTTCTCCATTATAGTCTACCACAAATGTTGAAAATGGTTCTACTTCATTAGCTATAAGCATACGCCCTATTAAAGTCTCTACTTTTCTTTGTAAAAATCTTTTAAGCGGTCTTGCTCCAAATATAGGATCAAACCCTTGATCTGCAATATAATTTTTTGCTTCTTCTGTAAGTCTTACAGCCAACTGTTTTTCTACCAACCTTTTCTGTAAATCCTTAATCAATAAATCTACAATTTGAATAATTTGTTTTTTCATCAACGGTTTATAAATCACAATTTCATCTAAACGGTTCAGGAATTCTGGCCTAAAATGCATCTTGAGACGACCATTAATCTCTTCCTCTACTGACTCATTTAGCTCTCCTTGTTCATTGATACCTTCTAGTATTAAATCTGATCCAATATTGGATGTTAAAATAATAATTGTATTTTTAAAATCTACCGTACGGCCTTTAGAATCTGTAATACGCCCATCATCTAATACTTGAAGTAATACATTAAATACATCCGGATGTGCTTTTTCTACTTCATCAAATAATAAAACAGCATATGGTTTTCTTCTAACTGCTTCTGTTAATTGCCCACCTTCATCATACCCTACATATCCAGGAGGTGCTCCAATAAGTCTGGCTACGGAATGTTTCTCCATATATTCGCTCATATCTAGTCGAATCATACTATTTTCATCATCAAATAGCGATTCTGCCAATGCCTTTGCAAGTTCTGTCTTTCCTACTCCTGTTGGTCCTAAAAATAAGAATGATCCTATTGGCCTACGTGGATCTTTAATTCCAGCACGCGCTCTAATGATTGCATCTGTAACTTTCTCAACGGCTTCCTCCTGACCAATAACACGTTTATGAAGAATAGTATCTAATTTTAGAAGCTTATGACGTTCTCCCTCCATTAGCTTCATCACTGGAATCTGTGTCCATCTAGAGATAATTTTAGCAATTTCTTCTTCATTCACTTTATCCCTTAATAAACTCCCCTCTCCCAAAGCATGTACTTTTTCTTCTGCTTCAATAAGCTGTTTTTGGAGTGCTGGAATAATACCATATTTCAGTTCAGCTGCTTTATTAAAGTCATATTCTCTCTCAGCCTTTTGCATCTGTGCAGCATTATGCTCAATATCCTCTTTGATAGTTTTAACTGAACTAATTAAAGCTTTTTCATTCTCCCATTTTGTTCTCATACTATGAAACTTATCTCTTAAATCTGCTAATTCTTTTTGAATTTCTTTTAACTTTTCCTTAGAAATAGCATCATCTTCTTTTTTAAGAGCTGTTTCTGCAATTTCTAATTGCATAACTTTTCTGGCAATCTCATCTAATTCTGTTGGCATAGAATCAATTTCTGTACGAAGCATCGCACAAGCTTCATCTACTAAGTCTATCGCCTTATCTGGTAAGAAACGATCTGAGATATAGCGATCTGATAATGTTGCAGCAGCTATCAGTGCGCTATCTTGAATCTGTACGCCATGATAAATCTCATAACGCTCTTTTAATCCACGTAGAATAGCAATAGTATCTTCTACAGTTGGCTCTGCTACCATAACTGGCTGAAAACGACGTTCTAAAGCTGGATCTTTTTCAATGTATTGTCTATGCTCATTTAATGTAGTCGCCCCTATACAGTGAAGTTCCCCACGTGCAAGCATTGGTTTTAAAAGATTCCCCGCATCCATTGATCCTTCTGTTTTTCCTGCACCTACAATATTATGAATTTCATCAATGAAAAGGATAATTCTTCCTTCACTCTTCTTCACTTCTTCTAAAACAGCTTTTAATCGCTCTTCAAACTCACCTCGGAATTTTGCTCCTGCAATCAGTGCACCCATATCTAATGAAAAAATAGTTTTATCCTTTAAACTTTCTGGCACATCTCTCTCTACAATACGACGAGCAAGGCCTTCTGCAATAGCTGTCTTACCTACTCCTGGTTCTCCAATGAGTACAGGATTATTTTTAGTTTTACGTGAAAGAATACGAATGACATTACGAATCTCACTATCACGCCCAATAACAGGGTCTAACTTCCCTTCTCTGGCACGTGCTACTAAATCATAACCATACTTAGAAAGTACATCATAAGTACTCTCTGGCATATCACTTGTTACACGACTATTCCCTCTTACCTTCTTAAGCACTTCATTAAAATTCTTCTTATTAATGTTATATGCCCTTAGGATGTTACCTACCTCATAGTTTGCATTTTCAATAAGCGCTAACATCAAATGTTCTACTGAGATATATTCATCTCCCATTTTTTCAGCTAATTTTTCACTCTTCACAAGCATTTTATCCGCATCAGAAGAAACATATATTTTATCAGGCTCTCTCCCTGGACCACTTACTTTAGATTTTTTATTAATTGCTACCTTTACACCCTCTATAAATGCATTTACCTCTACATTCATTTTATTAAGGATGTTGTAAATTAAACCTTCTTCCTGAGTTAAAAGTGCATATAAAATATGCTCTTGATCCACTTGCATATTCTGGTTTTCTATTGCTACTGATTGTGCCTCACTAATTGCCTCTAATGAACGTTGAGTAAATTTTTGCATATTCATATATTACTTCCTCCTGGTCTTTTAATCTTTCTTAGATTATTTATAAATTAATTTGAGTTTTATGATAACAGTTACAATAATGATCATTTAACAACTTTATCACATTTTGTCTGTTTTCATGTTGTGTAAAATAAATTTTAAGTCCTTCATCTAATGTTTTAATATAGTCTGAAATAGCTCCAGCAATTTCTTCTGGTGAATGTTGTTTGTCATTTGAAAGCTCTAACTTCCTAGACCACTTAGCGCCTTGTTCTATTATCCAGTCACTTTTCTGGTATTGTCTTTCTATCTGTATCCATACTTTAAAGAAGTCTTCTAGATAACTATACAAAATACCACTCTGTGTTCGTGAAATAATCTTTACCTCACCTATTTGCTTCCTATTACCTCTATATAAATTCACTGAATATCTAATTGTCGGATTATATTTATACCTTAAAACACTCCTAATACTTATCATGGTATCTGAAGCTTGACTTTGAATCTGAAAATTATTATGCCCGCCTAGCATTTTTTCCATTGTATCAAAAATGTCTTGCATATGCATTTCAGGGGTAATCAGAGCTACTTTTTCTGCAAGAATCTGATTGATCAAATTAGATCTACTCGTATTTAGCGAGTATGCCAATGCATCTATAGCTTCTACTACCTCATCCATTAGAACTAGGCTATATACACTTTTTTTCACTGATACCTTCCCCCTTTCATGGATTTATTGTATACCTCTTTGTTTTTCCCGTCAATATAATTATATAACTTTTAACACGAAATATTCTTGGTAATTTTTGTTTATCCTATACTTATAACACAAAAAAACTAGAGCATTTCTACTCTAGTT
>JBOFPL010000206.1:0-1571 GCA_051659885.1 Cellulosilyticaceae bacterium | reverse complement strand
TTGACTGATATTTAAATAGAAATGCAAAACCTAAATACACCATCATGGCCCATAACACATCTCCTGAATATGTGCTTAGCAGATAGGGTAATCCTTCAATCTTTCGTGAAAGCAGCCCTAATACCATCACCATCCCTGTCAATATCATATAGACTCCCCTGTTGCGTGAAATACTCTTTTTTCTCACTACCCCTCACCCTTTCACTCGATGCTTTTGATTTATCTTGTACATACTAAAGTATACTACCTTAGATTTTATATTAAATTCAGTCTTGAAAGTAGCCTAAAAAGCCTCAAATTTAGATTTAAAACAAAAAAACAAAAAAAGACACTCCATCTGGCAAGAAGTAGTGTCTCCATAGTTAACTATAGGGCTAAATCTTCTGTTTTATATACATTATAGCCTTCATAATGATAACTTGCATCAATCCCCTTAATATAAACTTCTCTATCGTCTATATTATCTGTTAATGCTTCTTTTAATAAGTGTTTAATTTCTATATCTTTTATAGGACTTCTTTCCATAGCTAAGAGATAGTCATTTTTGTCAACTTTACTCCAGTCTACTACTTTTGCTAAGTTATCTTTCAACATTAAGTCAAGCCATATTCTTGTACTTCTTCCATTGCCTTCTCTAAAAGGGTGAGCAATATTCATTTCAACATACTTTTCTATGATTTCATCAAAAGTAGATTGGGGCATTTTATCTATATGCTCCAAAGCAGCGTCTAAGTACATTAAGGGAGCAAAGCGAAAATTTCCTTTTGCAATATTAACTTTTCTTACTTCTCCCGCAAATTCATAGATTTCATCAAATAAATATTTGTGAATTTTAGCAAGAGAAGAAAATTTACCAGACTCTAGCGTGTTTAATATCTTTTTTTCAAAAAGTTCATAGGCTTTTTTCTTGCTCATTTTTTCCTCGTAAAGTGCTAGTTCTGCTTCAGATGTTAATCCTAATTTATTTTCAAGCACAGTTTTATTCTCCTTTCGTTTGCTATACCTTTTTAAAATATATCTTTTAAGTCTATCTCCAAATCTTTAAATATTGTTGGTTTAAGAATAGTTGTATAAGCCTCTTTTTCATCCTCTTCTAAACATTCCAGTACATCTTCACTTACCAAAGATACAGCTTGTTCTAAGTAATATTTTCCATCTTTTAATACATATTGTTCAATGGACTTAGACCTATAATCTGCTATCCAATATTCTTGTACTCCAAACTTTTCGTACATATTATATTTATCTACTCTATCCTCTCTAACCCTTGGATGTGATATGACTTCTACTATAAAGCTTGGTACACCATGATAACCATTATTTCTAAATTTACTAGGATCACATAGGATACTTATATCTGGTACAACATAATTATTCTTTTCATCATCGAGAAAAATCGAAATATTATCTGGGTACACCTTACATGTTTTCCCTTTAAAGTATGGGTGAAAGGCAGCATGTAAATTCCCAATAGTTTCCCCATGTTTTGGATTAGCCATAGGAGTCATTAAGCGGATTTTTCCGTCTATTTTTTCTTCTTTATAGTTTTTGTAATCCAGTGCTGACATTAG
>JBOFPL010000205.1:0-4188 GCA_051659885.1 Cellulosilyticaceae bacterium | reverse complement strand
GCGAGAGGTATGGCAGAAGCAGGCTATACGTATGATGAAATATTAGAGTACTACTACACAGGTGTAGAGATTGACAGATAGGAGACAACATATGAAAACATCAGATTTTTACTTTGATTTACCAGAGGAACTAATTGCTCAAGTACCTCTATCAGATAGAACTTCTTCTAGATTAATGTGTCTAGATAAAGAAACAGGAGAACTTACACACAAACATTTTTATGATATTGTGGATGAATTAAAAGAAGGGGATTGTCTAGTTCTTAATAATACAAGAGTAATCCCGGCTAGAGTATTTGGTGCGAGAGAAGGCTCAGGTGGAAAAGTAGAGTTCTTACTACTTACACGTACAGAGAAAGATAGATGGGAAGTCCTTGTAAAACCAGGTAAAAAAGCTAAAGTAGGCGATACGATTGTCTTTGGTGAGGGAATCTTAAAAGCGACAGTAAAAGAAATTATAGAAGATGGTAAGCGTATCGTAGAATTTGAATACGATGGCATCTTTGAAGAGGTACTCGATAGGCTAGGAGAAATGCCTTTACCACCCTATATCCATGAAAAGTTAGAAGACAAAGAGCGTTATCAAACAGTTTACTCTAAACATAATGGAAGTGCAGCAGCACCAACAGCAGGGTTGCATTTTACAACAGAATTATTAGATGTAATCAAAGCAAAAGGTGTAAAAGTAGCTTATGTGACATTACACGTAGGACTAGGAACTTTTAGGCCTGTAAAAGTAGATGATGTACTAGAACATGAAATGCATTCAGAGTTTTATATTATAGATGAAGAAAATGCTGCCCTTATTAATGAGACAAAAGTAAATGGCGGAAGAGTCATTACAGTTGGAACGACGAGTACACGTACACTAGAGTCTAATGTAGATGAGACAGGTAGGGTGAAAGTAGGAAGTGGATGGACAAATATCTTTATTTATCCAGGCTATACTTTCAAATGTGTAGATGCACTGATTACAAATTTCCATTTGCCAGAGTCTACACTCATTATGTTAGTCAGTGCGTTAGCTAACCAAGAAGCAGTACTTAATGCTTATAATGAAGCAGTAAAAGAAAGATATAGATTCTTTAGTTTTGGAGATGCAATGTTTATTAGATAGAGTGATAGAAAAGCATGAGACTGCATATGAATATGTAACTCATGTTTTTTGTCTATACCAAAATACAGAAGGGAAGGGGTTAGAGTATGGGACAAAAAGTTTATTCAGTGATTACAGGAGCAACCAGTGGAATAGGAAAGGCATTAGCTTATAAATTAGCTAAAGAGGGTTATAACCTAATTGTAATCGGTAGAAATGCAGATCAATTAGAGGAACTCTATAAAGAACTTACGACGGAATATGCTATTCATGTAATGCCGTATCAAATGGATATTAGTCAACGGGAAGAAGTAGATGCTTTTGGAGAATGGTTAGGCGCATTACAAATAGGTATTGAGTTATTTATTAATAATGCAGGCATAGGAAGCTATGGACGATTTAGGAAAGTAAGTGCGAAAGAGGATATGGCAATCATTGATACCAATATCAGTGGATTTACCTATTTATTAAAATTAGTGAGTGAGTTCATCCTAAAAGGGGGAACGATCTTACAAGTAGCCTCAACAGCTGCATTTGCACCAGGCCCTTATATGTCTGTGTATTATGCTTCTAAATCTTATGTGCTTTCATTATCTATGGCAATTAGAGAAGAATTAAAATCAGAAGATATTCAAGTGAGCATTTTGTGTCCAGGCCCAACAAAAACAGCGTTTCAAGAGAAAGCTAAGATGCAAAAAGCAGACATGGCTAAAAAATTAGCTATGGAAGCGGAAGAAGTTGCAGAAATTGCTTATCGAGGAATGTTAAAAGGAAAAAGTATCATTGTACCAGGTGTAGCGAATAAGGTCGCTGTCTTAGGCATGTCTAATATGCCTCTCAAATTAAAAACTAAATTAGTAGCAATGACACAAAAAAAGTAAAAATTATAGAAAGTTTATAATTTAAAATATGTTTTAAATAGGATATAATAGATGTTAGTAAAAATTATATCCTAAGGAGAATGTATATGAGTGAATTAGCGCAAAGACTCATTTCTATTGTACCATCTGAAAGACAACTAAAATGGCATGACTTAAAGTTTTATTCATTTATTCATTTTGGCATGAACACTTTTTATGACAGTGAGTGGGGACATGGAACAGAAGATCCAGCAAGATTTAATCCAACAGAGCTTGATACGGATCAATGGGTGACAAGTCTTCAGAAAGCAGGTATTAAAGCGGTTATTTTAACTTGTAAGCATCATGATGGGTTCTGTCTATGGCCAAGCGCTTATACAGAACATAGCATCAAAAATAGTCCTTATCAAGCAGGAAAAGGGGATATCGTCAAAGAACTTTCTGAGTCATGTAAAAAATATGGCATGAAGTTTGGGATATACCTTTCACCATGGGATAGAAATGCGCAAAGCTATGGAGACTCTGATGCATACAATGATTATTTTATTAATCAATTAACAGAATTACTCACAAACTATGGGGAATTATTTAGTGTATGGTTTGATGGAGCGTGTGGAGAAGGGGCAAATGGTAAAAAGCAGGTGTATGACTGGAAGAGATACTATGAACTCATTCGTAAATTACAACCAGAAGCAGCGATTACAATTTGTGGACCAGATGTAAGATGGTGTGGCAATGAAGCAGGAGATTGTCGTCAGGCAGAGTGGAATGTCGTACCACGTAGACTTTCTATTCCTGATTACATAGCAGAAAGTTCTCAGCAAGAAGATAATGATGAGTTTAGAGAACGCACAATCAATCATGATGATCAAGATTTAGGCAGTCGTGAAATCTTAAAAAATGAACATGATTTAATTTGGTATCCAGCAGAAGTGGATACATCGATTAGACCAGGCTGGTTCTACCATGCAAGTCAAGATGATCAGGTAAAACCATTAGAAAAATTAATCGATATCTACTATAATTCAGTAGGTGGAAATGCTACTTTATTACTCAACATCCCTCCAGACACAAGAGGATTAATTCATGAGAATGATGTGAAACGTCTAGAAGAAATTGGAGAATATCTCAGTAAAACTTTCAAACATAATATTGTTACAGAGGCAAAAGTTGTAGCAAGTGAGCAAGAAGAATCACACCCAGCACAATGTGTACAAACAAATGATGGAAGCTATTTTAAAACATCAGATGGCGTAGAAACTGCTACGCTTACTTTTAGTTTTGAAGAAGCAAAAGCAATTAACCATGTGGTATTAGAAGAGCAAATTGCTTTAAGTCAACGTATTGAAAGCTTTGAAATATGGGTAAAAGAAGACCAAGAAGAGAAAAAAGTTTATGCAGGAACAACAGTAGGTTCATGTAGAATCTGTAAATTTGACACCGTACATACTCAAGAAGTTATCCTCAAAATCTTAGAATCACGTGTAGCACCAACACTTAAAACAGTAGGTGTTTTTATAGATTCAGAAGCTTAAAAAATTAGAAAGCTGGGTAGCCTAAGTTAAAGGGGTTACCCAGCTTTTAAAATACAGAAGAAGGGAGGAGTAAAAATGATCGAGAAATATACCAAATCTTTTAAAGTTAACTTTAGAGATGTAGATTTACGCATGAAGCTTAGAATGAGTTCACTTGTAGACTATATGCAAGAAATAGCAGGTGAACATGCCTATGAATTAGGACTCAATTTCTTTGGACAAGAACAAGAAGTTTACTGGATTGTATCAAGAGCAAAGATGCATTTAGAAGAGTATCCTAATTGGGAAGAGACGATTACAATGAAAACCTATCCAGCGGGGATAGACAAGCTTTTTGCTGTAAGACGATTTGATATCTATAATGAAGCAGGAAAAGAAATTGGATACATTATAGGAAATTATATCTTGTTAGACTCTGTCACAAATAGACCCGTTAGACCAACAGGATTAGAAGGACCTATAGCAAAATTATGCTATCCATATGAAGGAGAATCTTTGCCAAAACTCAAAGCACCAGTGAGTGTAGAGATGGAAGATAGTCGAAAAGCAAGATATAGTGAAGTAGATATCAACGGACATATGAACAATGCACATTATGTAAGATGGGCTATCGATATGATGAGCTCAGAGGAGTTAGGAAGAAAAGCAGTACAAAGTATACAAACCAATTATACAACATCGATTACAGAAGGCGATG
>JBOFPL010000204.1:0-1733 GCA_051659885.1 Cellulosilyticaceae bacterium | reverse complement strand
GCTGTTGAGCCATCTGCTTTTTTCACAGTTACACTATAAGCTAATTTAAGCTCATATGCTTTAGTTGGATATAAGCTATCATCTGAAATGTACTGATCAATCGTCTTTTGCATTTGCGAATCAAAAGTCGTATAGATTTTAACTCCGCCTCCAAAT
Organism: Cellulosilyticaceae bacterium; assembly: GCA_051659885.1. Taxonomy (GTDB): domain Bacteria; phylum Bacillota; class Clostridia; order Lachnospirales; family Cellulosilyticaceae; genus JAVVPO01. The sequence goes on along the minus strand of JBOFPL010000204.1, from coordinate 1,577 downwards.
AATAACTCATTAGCCTCTTTTGGCGTCATTCCTTTTTCTATTTGCAAATCAGCCAGCACCTTTTCTATGACAGCATCTACAAAATAACTATGAGAGGATGCCTTCGCATATTTTTGATTGGCATCATGAATATGTTGATAAGGATTTTCTATTAAAGCTGCTTCTCTTTCCGCTTCACTAATATAGCCTTGCGCTACCATTTTTTCTAGAATATTTTTAGATTTTTTATAGTTATTTTCTGGGTTACTAATAGGGTCAAATCGTGTAGGTGCTTGTGTAATACATGCCAATACTACACTTTCTGCTAGTGTAAGGTCTGTCACCTCTTTATTAAAATAGCGATTAGCCGCTGCCTGCACACCATTTGTTCCACGTCCAAGTGGCATTGTATTGAGATAGTATTCTAAGATAATATCTTTACCACCCTTATCCCCATAGGCTTCCCTATACATTTCTTCTGCTTGTAGTGACAAATACTGTTCCTGTATTTTTCGTGTAAGTCTCTTTTCTGAAGTAAGTACATTATTTTTAATAAGCTGCTGTGTAATTGTACTTGCCCCTTCTGTAAATTCTCCTGATGTTAAATTGGCCACAATCGCTCTTAAAATCCCCTTTAAATCTATTCCATTATGTTCATAGAATCGCTCATCTTCTGTAACAATTACAGCTTGTTGAAGATATAAAGGAATTTCTTCTAGTTCTGCATAGATTCTATTTTCACCACTAGATAGCCTATCCATCTCACTCCCAGCTTGATCATAAATAAACGATGTATAACCTGTAGTCGGCTTAAGTTCTAGTCCTTCTATATCTGGTGCCTGTTCTATAATCCCTCCTACCAGGCCTACACCTGCTCCTACTGCTGCTAATACGCCTATCATCGTAAACATCATTACTATACGAAATAGCCTTAACTTTATTTTAGTTCTTTGCTTAACTTTATCCTTTATTCTTTTAGATTGCTTTTTCTGTAAGTCTGTAGAATCTTTCATTCTTAGTTCTCCTCATTGCATCAACTTAATTAAAAACATTGTCCACCGTAGCTTGTGTTTTTTCATCTATAGGTGCAAATATAGCATTAAAAATATCATTCGCTAATAAATAATTATACTTACCTAGTCCATAAGCATCATACATTGTTGTTACCACTACTACTTCCGGATTATCATACGGCGCAAATCCCGCAAACCAACTATGCTCAGTCCCTGTTTCTTCTGCTGTTCCTGTCTTACCAGCTACTGTCGTATGAGAGTCTACGAATTGATTTCTTGCACTACCCTCTTTACCATTGACTACTCTATACATGCCTTCATAGACTGCCGCCAAAGAGCTTTGCTTTAATTCTACCTCTTTTAAAAGTTTATCTGGTAGCTGTGTATAGATTTCTTCTTCATTATTCATTAATCCATTAACTATTTTTAAATCAAATACTTTTTCTCCATTTGCTAACCCTGCTATGTAACGTCCAATCTGTATAGGTGTAAACGCATTATTACCTTGCCCTATAGCTGTCCTAATATTAATAGCATTGGACCACTCCAATTCTACGCTGTCGAATAAATAGTCTACTAGATTCT
>JBOFPL010000203.1:0-80860 GCA_051659885.1 Cellulosilyticaceae bacterium | reverse complement strand
CCATCCACATCAAATTGAAGTATCTTAGAAATCATATCTCTATTGCTAGTATAGATGCAGTGGGTAGTAAACCACTTCTTTGCCTCTTTACTTCTATTATTTACTCTTATGGCGTGTTCTAAACTCAATTGAGGTGACCTTAGACAATCTAGTTTTATTCCATCATCAAATAAGTCGCAATATACTTCACCAGTATTTAGAATTCCATTTGGATTTTCAGCACCTAAAAATAGCCACTCCATAAAAGCATATGTATCAGGACTTACAAAAGTATATGTACCATTGACTCTAATTCTTCCACTCCTGCCCTGTTTAACTATAGATGCCTTAGTCTGTTTTAGCACTTCCTTACAATGTGGATCTTGAAGTAACTCTGGATATGTACTAAGTGACTTTTGTAATGAAGTACTAGAATTATCTACATTGTTTTCCTCAACACCAAAAGCATTTAGCATAGACTTCCTATCTTTTGCTATGCTGTCTATCTCCTCCTGGGTGTCTTTGCATAGCTCTATGATTTCATCATCTGTAATATCTGTGAGTGTTTGTAGCATTTGATAATTAATCCTTGCCTGACTGAATTCAGATTCCTCTTCATTACACTTACAGGCTTCACAATCATATTTCTTAAAATATTCCTTATATTGATCCCATGAATCGTAATATTTCCATAGCTTAAACTGACTTTTAGTAAATATATATCTAATATCATCTTCCATGATATCATATTCTTTTCCGTAGATATCCTTAACCTTGCTACAATTTTGATACTTTTTACTCTTTCTTTTATGGGTACGAATGAACTTATCGAAAGGAGTATATACCATTAATCCTTTCACAAATGGAAGTCTTACCATGGTGGTATTCTTGTCTAGCATGATACCCACCCCATCAGTATGAGGTATTGTAACATCCATTTTCTTTCTTTCAATGCTATAGCTTTCATAATCTATGTAGTCTACCCAATCGTTATATTGTGTTTCAAAATCGTCAACTACTATTGATTTATCTATATCAAACTCACTCCATGTATCGGTAGCACTTGATACTAGGGCCATATAAGCCATCCATTTATTGATATTCATGCCTCCACGTTTATTTACCTCATCAATGCTGAGACCACACATTATTGTTTTCTCATGTCTTTTAAAGAGTGATTCTTTGATAAATACCGCTTTTTTAGTTCTTATCTGACCTGCCGACGCAGTTAATAATATGTATTTTTCTCCATTGTGCTCAAATCCATTCATGACTAAATCTTTAAGCACCTGAAAGTAATAAGTTCTCACAACAAGCATATCTTCATATATCTCATTGACATCGCTCATCCTAAGCATTCTAGTCAATGCTGAGTCAAATATAGAAATCACATTATGTGGTCTTAATGTTTCTGCTCTGAGTTTTCTTACATATCCTTCTTCTTTGCTAGAAAACTCATCAATGAGTAGCTGCTTAGATATATTTTTTAATTTATTAATTCTAATGGAGAGAGTTTCATACTCATCTTCAAATTTAAACAATAACGATACTCTTCTAAAGAATAACTCCTGTGTTTCTGCCTCATGTTTCATCTTGCGTCTAATCCATGCTATTTTTTGTTTTAGCCACTCGCACCTTCTATTCATCTTGGAAGTTAGATACGCTAAATCCCTTTCGTAATCTGTATAAAAAGCCGAAGTGTCCAATGAATAAATGCTCACTTGCTTACTTAGTCCCACATCATTTCCTCCTTTAAATAATTCAATTAAATATTTTAATCTAATCCTACTCACTACGATATCATTTCTGCTTTCAAATTTAATCCCTGTTACGTTTTCTATACCCTATGTATATAATTAGTCATCTTAACTATCCACCTCAACCTGAAACGAATTTGAACGTCATATATAGTGAGTGGATAAATCTATTTAGTTTTAACTAATTTCTCAACCTCTATTGCCATCTCTTTAATTGCCACTGTACAATCCTTCATAATCTGCTTAAACTCAGTCATAGTCATTTCACCATTCACTCTATTAAGCATTTCCTCACGATACAGTCTATTAATCATACTTTCAATGCTCAAATAGTAACCAATAGGCTTATCAGCGTTCTTAATCATCTCACCAGACTCATTCTTTGTGTATCCAGTATCCTGCATTAACGTGAATTGACGTTTACTTAAAGTAAAGTAATACTTTTTGTTAATCCAAATTCTAGTCTTACCTTGCTGCTCCTCATCTTCAATATCATCCATATCTAACTCTTCCTCGATCTTTGTTTTAACTTTTGCCATACTATCTCCTCCTAAAATTCTCCTTTTATTTGCTTATTGCCTATCATTTTATCTAAAGTATTTACGTACATATCCCTAGGAATTAAATAAGTTCTACCAAGTGAATTTCTAAGAATCTTCATTTCATCAATGGACATCTTATCGGATACAGATGGTTCCATATAGATATTTAAGAACCTACGACCACGAGATCCCTCACATGACTTATAATGTACAAAATCAATCTCAACGTTTTCATTCCAAATACTTTTATCATATTCACCCCATTTTACATTTAATGGAGATGGCTCCCATCGTTCAATAATCTCATCTCTAATTTCAATAGCAGTTTCTTCATTTTCGTAAATATATCCTAATATAACATTGGACATTCCCATATCTATCTCTCCTTTTTGGTTTTATTTATTTTAAATAATTCAATAAAGCTATTTATCCCATAGTTTATACTCACTTACACTTACAAACTCACAGTCATTCATATCCTTACCTCTATGTACAAAACTACTTCTACCCACTTTTCTATCTGCTCCATGTCTATTATCGAAGCCTACTCTCCCATATTCCTGACCTATTGTTAAGTCTAAATTGAAACCTTTCTTACGAAAGCTGCTACCATACACTTTACCCACCTCCTATTTTTGATTTATATATGTACTACAAACTTTCTACCGCTATATCAGTTCTAATGTGTGTTATATAGCTAATATTTTGACCTATAAGGTACTCTTTTGTATTACTTCTAACTCTACGCTTGGATTCTTTACATCTACCCACATCGCTCATTCTAGCCAATGTATCAGCCCTATACCACTCCCTTTGATTACTTGGTGGCTTATACATTACATCATATTCTAGCTTATCAAGGCATTTGCCATGACAAGCTAGAGTTCTTTTAGTACAATTCTTACATGGACTCTTCATTTCATTTCTCCGTTTTTTAATTAGTTTGATTAACTGTTGTAATGCGTAGTACACACGTATTAAGATCTTTATCTTCTTCTATAATTACCTCATCTACGAATATACCCTTTTGCATCATAAACAATTTAACCTTTCCTTTGTTTACCAAACGCATTAATTCTTTTGGTATTCCAAACTTCTTTCTTGTTAAACCTTCTGATCCATCTTTTGTGAATATACCAACTATGTACTTAGCAACTTTTAATTCTAAATCGTCCAATGTATCATATAAGTAATCATCAAACCACCCTTCTCCTATAGGTTCGATGTCTGTAACGTTCCAGTTATCAGATAGTTTTGTATTGAATATTCCCTTATAGTGTTTCCCACCAATAGAGAAACTGATATTCATTTTAAGTTCGCCACCATCAATAGTTGCACCATTTTGTAATTCTACCACGTTTAAATTTAATTCTTTGTTTGTCATTTTAAATACCTCCGATTTTATTGGTTTTATTTTTTAAATAATTCAATTAAGTAACTCTTTCTAGTGACAAGCTGTACTATTATTATATATCAACAATTCAAAATTGTAAATACATTTATTTAAATAAGTTGATTATTGAAGGAATGGGTTTACAAACACTCCTTCTCCAGTTGTAATGTCAAGAGTGTCATCTAATTCAGATAATAAATCCACTTCATCTGTGCTTGGAGTATATTTAATTGATGTATTTGGTTTTTTACCTCTCATTACCTCACAAGCACACTTGTACATCTCTACATCTTTCTTTTCTCCATAAACAATGAATTTTTTTCTTGAGTCATATTTTACGTTAAATTTTTCTTCGTGATCTTTTTTCAGTTCACTAAAAAATCTATTGCATTTTTCACCATCTGCAAATCCATAGTATTTCTTAGCCAATAATTTATATGTATCTTCCCAATTCTTATTATTACCATATTTATCATCTTTATGGTATTCTCCAAGTTTTTCGTTGATTTGCTTATCGTATTTAGCAAGGTACTCTTTACGAACCATGTCTTTTTTCTTTTCAAGTTCTGCACGTTCTTCTTTTAGTTTATCTATTTCAATATTTTTAGCAATTTCAATATTTGAAATCTGGTCATTAATTTTTTCAGTTTCGACTTCATACTTTTCAAGCTCTTTTTCAGCTTGAAGCTTAAGATTTTCTAACCTCTTTACCTCAATCATTTCTTGTCTTTTATTTTTGTCAATGGTTTTTGTATTTATTTTTGAATACTCTTTTTTTGCACTTTTTATTTCTGTATAATGTTCCTTCACATACTCATCAAATCCATCCTTGTACTGGATATCATTCCCATATATTCTACAACACGTACTTAAATCTTCAGGAATAATACTATCCTTTGTACATCTTAAGTAATTATTAGTATTCCCAGTTCCAACATTAAACATTATGCCGTTTATTGTAAAATAATATCTTATATCCAATCCATCTATCTTACGCTTATTATTTGAATTATACGTAGCTACAAATTGATCCAAAGTTTTAAACTCTTCCACATATTTATATCTGTTCCCTCTAGCAATATCTCTTTCTATATCATTAACTTTATCTTGTATTTCTAATTGAGCCTTATTATTTTGTAAAATCCCATTAGCAAGACTAGTAAATCCACTAGATACCAGCCTCGCAGCTTCCAATGGAACGCCTGCCTCTAAAAGCCTTCTTTCATTTGTAATATTTTTTATTAAATCCACCATATTTCCTTCATATACCGTAACTTCATTATTCATAACTGTTTCCTCCATTTTTGTTTTTATTTTTTTATTAAATTACTTCACTATAACTTACTACAGTTGCATTACTACCATTTATAACTCCCATAACGTCATCTACCCAAGATTGAAGCATGTTAAGAGATGTCATGACGTTATCATACATTACTGGGTCAGCATTGCATTCGGATAAAGCCCTGCTATAACCCATAGGCGATACATCTTTCAAAAACTTCTCAACTATACGAATAAAAGGTATTATGTCTGAAAGATTATTCAATGCTTTTGCTATTTCGCCCTTTTGTCTCGATAAATTTTCAATATCCCTTTTTAATGCATCGTACTCTTTGCTGTCTGCTTTGTATTGCTTAATTAATAGTTCTTTGTCGTTAATTTGTCTGTCTGCTATTTTAATCTCTTCTCTGAGATTAGATATTTCATGTTCACTTCTATGTACTAAATCTTTTAATCTATTGATTTCAGCATAATCAGTTTTATCCACTATGACCTCTTTAATGACTGGTGGTTTACTCTTTTCAGCTTTTAACTCGGATTGCAATTGTTTCTTTTCCTTGTCTGCCTTTTCCTTAATGAGTCCATTTTCTTCTTTATACTTTTTAATTTCTTCACGTAATTGCTTGACTGTGATATCCTCAACTGGAGTAGACTGTATAAAGTCATCTCTATTTTCTTGTGGCAATGATAGAAGTTCTATAACCTGTGATGATTTCAAATTTACCGACGTCGGTAAATTTGACTCTCCAAACTCCTCAGATACTTTTATTAATTTATTAGCTGTATTTGTACTGTACCCCAACTCTCCATCAAGATATCTTAACCAATTACCATGCCCAACTTTTTTCTTTGCTTCAATTAGTAACTTTCCAATCTCAATCATACCTTGGCATACATTGTCTTGATGAATTTTAATCTTGGCAGTTATAAGATTTACTTCTTCTCCATAAACTACAATTTCATTTTTTGTTTCCATATTCACTCTCCTTTAATTAGTTTAAATCAATCTTTCAAGTTTTGCCATTATAGTAGCAAGCTCTAGCGAACTGGCACTTATGCGGCGTGACATAGCCTCTAAGCTATCACATTCAGTAGGGTTACATTTAATTTCAGCACTTTCTCCATATAGTCTTAACATAATCATGTCTAAGTTTTCTGCTATTGCTTTCAATGCCCTACCTGTTATATGAAGATTATCCCGAGTGCTATCTCCATCTGTTCCTTGTATGTACGCAATTGTTTCATCTAAAATCTTCTTAGAACCCTTTGGTAACTCCTGATATCTTTCCTCTAACGTTTTCTTTGTTTTGTTTTCCATTCTAAATCACTCCTTTTGATTTTTTAATTAATTTACTTAAAATTTCTTAGCCGATAAAAGTAACATTTCACCACGATACTCTTATCTTTTCTATGTATTTTGTCGTTTCCCTTGCTGTTGAGATTAGTATATATCATTCAGATTAGGCTGTCAACAATTTCTTTTAAATAATTTACTTATTTTTCTTTCGTTCCTCCCAGACCTTTTTCATAGCCTCAGATTTCTTATCACTAATGACTTCTTTATCAAGCTTTTTAATACTGCTGCTTCTTAGTCTGTTTTCAATGCAAGCTACAAAGTTTTCATATGTCATCCCCGTATTGTCGGTTCCCATGACCACATTCCTATGACCAAACATAGTAGAATACATATTAAAGCCCCTTTTACCAGTATATCCATAGTCATTGTTATAATATATAATTCCCAACTCCTCTAGTAAGTCATTATTCTCTTTAAACTTCTGAGGAGATAATCCAATCAACTCCTGCACCCTGTCGCTAGAAATATAGCCAAATTTATTGCTATTGCTACATACCCTGGCTATGATCGAGTAATATCTTATTAACTGGTACTTCTTGAACCCCCTGCTTTTATTATGTACTATATGCTCCAATAGCACCGTTAAATTATACTTTGGAATTGGAGTAAAACCACCATTCTCTGAATATGTACTATCATTCTCATTTAAAAAGTTTACTTTATATGTTCTATTTGACTTAGGATTAAACTCTATCTCCTTATGAAACATATCATGCATCGTAATGTACTGGTTCTCTATAAGGAACTCAATCGCAGTTTTTATCTCCTTGGTCTGAGTGCCCTGGCTCTCACTTACTGTTAGTAGCTCATATAATGCACTCAGGGACACGATTGAACATTTGTTAGTGATATCATACATTACAGTTCTCATCGTCACGTAGACAGAAATAACAGCGTCATTTACGGTGCTGTCCATCACCATGTCATTACCTATCATTCCAAAAAAGTCATCCATCTTCATACTCTCACTTATCCCATTTTATCATCCTCCAATTTCAAGAAATAATCCGTATCGACTTCAGCGATACGTAGCTAATCTTTAATACTATTTTTTCTCTTTAATCTATTTATTATATTTAACAAATAAACTACTTAACGAAATCTAGTTATTACTTGTATGCAGTAATAACGAAATCTAGTTATTACTTGTATGGAAACTATCATAGTAATAACGAAATCTAGTTATTACTGACCATTTGCATAAATTCCCTCCTTTATCAAAGAGTTTACCATTATATAGATAATATTTCAAGGTATTGTTTAAATAATTCAATAAAGAATATAAAAGGTGGCTTTTACATTTGATATTTAGATTTAATTTTTAATCATAAAATAGATATCCACAGGGAATACTAAAACCATATTAGAAATCTACTACATTTATCCACATTATATTTGACAATATGACAAGCTATGTTATATAATATAGAAAAATGTATAGCAAAAAGCACCTAATTCTCCCCGACCAAAGTTTGAATTAGATGCTACCTCAATTTAATACGTATTTTATTTTCTCAAAGAGATTTCCATGATACGTAACACAAGACCAAAAGAGGACTTTTGATATGTGTAATATTAATATGTACATATATTAACATATTATTCTCTTAGTGGTCAAGTATATTTTACTATTTGGTCACTAATTTTTTATTTATAAGGAGAATTTACATCATGGCAAACATAATTACAATAGAAGAAATAAACAAGGATATATTTTATAAAGTACCAAAATCATTTACACACAATCCAAAATATCTATTTATGAGTAATGAGGCAAAATTGTGCTACGGAATACTCAGAGATCTTCTTCCATTATCTATTAAAAATGGGTGGGTGAATGAAAAGAATCAGCCATTTGTTAGAGTGTCACGAGAGAAGTTAATGATTAGACTACAGATAAAAGGTACACAGAAAATGACAAAGACTATGAAGGAGCTTGTAGATAACGAACTTATAGTTGAGAAAAGATTGGGGCAGGGGAATACCAATATAATATACGTATGTTCACCTGCTGAATTGAATGAGATTATATATGACGATGAAGAATTATTACTAGCTTTAACCGATAGTGAAATATTATCAGAAGGTGGTAAAATCCAGACATTTGAAAATCAAAAGTCTAAGATTTCGACAATCAAAAGTCTAAAACGTTTAATTTCAAAAAACAAGACTGTCGAAAATCAAAGCGTTATAGAGAATAAATCTATAGAGAATAAGTTAATAGAGAATAAAGATAAAAATCTTCTTCTTCAGGAAGATGACGAATTAACGCTTAAAATAATTGACCATTGGAAATGTATCCACAGAGATGACATAAATAAAACGACAATGGCTATACTGTTATCTATGAAAAATCGTTTTGATGAGGATTTAATAATGACACTCATAGAAGACTCTATAGGTGCGACTCAGAATATTAATGGATATATTAGAAGCATAGCCGCTGACTGGACGAAAAAGGATATAAAAACATTTGATGAATACTACACTATGAAAGCAGGTAAATAATATGATTAACAAGATTAACGTAATGGATGTAATTATCGAAAGTGACAAGGATTATAACATAGATGCTAGATTTTTCACTTCTGGGGTATTATCCATTGGAGCCATAGGATTATTAATGCAAATATTTGCATACAGAACAACTGATTTAAATTACATTAAAAACATGTGTGCCGAGTCTATGGATGATTTGGTTGAATGGATGGAAGAGATTAATCGAAATATAGAACTAAGCAAATTACCAATGAGAAAGACCATCTCAGATAGTCATAGGACACTCTAAAATGGTCTGTGTGAAGTTTTTATTTGTCATGTGACAAATTATATGGGTGATGCACTAGGATTGATTATGGGTTGAGTTTAGAAGTCTGCTAAATCGTCCCATAAGTCATCTGTATTTTTCTTTGCTTTTTCTTTTACATCTTTAGTCACTGGTTTAGCATTGAAAGTAGATTTTAAAGTTCCTATTGTGAATGACTCATCATCTTCTTCTTCTTCGTCTAGCGACTTTGCTATCATTGTGTCTTCACACTCTGAACGTAGTTTTGTGAATATATAGTCTGGGAATTTCATACCAAATGATGCTATAAATTCAGAATATTCGTTATATGCAACAAAATTATCATCGGCTACCCCCACTATATCTTCAATCTCTGCCTTCATAAAATTACTATCATCTTTTATTGAGTAAAGCATCATTTTTGACTTCTTTTTCTTAGATGGGGACATTGAAATATCTAATATAAGTCTTTTTTCTGTTTTAGTTTCCTTTACTATCTCGTAAACTAATGCGTTTCCTGGTACTGATAGTACGGTTAATATCTCAGCAGAATCAACACTTCCTTTACTATCTTCTACCATGCAAAGATCGTGGAATCTTGAAATAAATGCATTATCTACTAGATCTAGGCTTGATGTAATAACATTTTCTTCACATATATTATCATTATTAATGAAGAATGAACTTGCAAAATCATAGGCATCTTCGTTTTTAGAAATTACATCACAAAGCTCAGAATAGCACTCACAAGCATTGTATTTCATTTTTGGGGAGGATATTCTGTTTGGTATGATTGACATTGTACCAAATTTAATATGTGGCATCCTTTTAATTAACCCACTCAATAATATTGGTGACATTCCAGAACCAGTCCCTCCTGCCATACTAAAAACAAGATATACTATTTTTAGGTTGCTCATTTTCTGTTGGACATGACTCAATATGATATCATAGTTTTCTTTTACATATTGTTTTGCCAAATCTCTATTCCTTGCACATCCTAGAGCTGCTGGTATATGGTATGAGTTTTCGGCAGTAGCATCTATTTTTTTTAGATCTTTCATTGCAGAGTTTATATAGAATACATTTTTGAATCCTACATCGTGTAGTTTTCTACATATATTCCCACCGCCTTCTCCTATTCCTATAAAACCTATTTGACCCATAACTAGATTTCTAACTTTTCTCGTCATAATAAACCCTCCTATTTAATCGCACTTAGCAGTTCTATTCCAAGAGACGTAATATAGTACGTCTTTATACTTCCCATTTTAAACCCGTATTCAATATACCCATGTTCCATGAGCACTTTTACATTTCTTCTAAGAGAAGATTCACTTATATTTGCATTTGAAGAAGAAGTGTATTTGCTCCATATGTCATCGAACTTGAGTGATTTGAATGGAGTTGTTTTGTCTTCCTTATTTAAAAGCATAAGTATTTTCACATCCCTCATACTCATTTCCATCTTTATCACCTCTTCAATTATTATACTACTATATAATATGTATTGCAAGTGAAAATGTTACGTTTTTTAAAATAATTTAATGTAATTCAACTCGATGTCACAAAATACAACTAAATGGTAATTTACAAACCATCTATTTCAACCTATTTCAATTTGATTTCATAAAATTTCATTTATTGTCAAACTAAAGTTAGGATAATAACATGCTTTATTTAAAGATATTTTTAATCTATATAAAGGAAAGGATTAATTAACTTCAGATTAAAGCTAAATTAATAGGTGAATTTTGGAATAGGACAAAATATGCATTTCATAGAATAAGAGTGTAAGACAAATAAGAAATACCTACAAAAATATAATAAGTAAAAAATAAAATATTTTAGTCACATATTATGAGAGTATGACATAGATTATAGTATAAAGATTAAAACAACAGGAGGTAATGCAATGACCAAGATAGGTAGGAAAACTATTTACTTTAAAGAAGAATATGCGGAAGAGTACGTATATATAAATAAGATGAAAAATGCATCTGAGTATATTTGTGAATTAATAAAAAAAGATAGACTTGAAAATGACACCCCTATAGCATGGGCAAAGCAAGTAGAAGAGTTGCTTATGAAGATAGAGTCATCCAGGAATAAAAAATAATAATGGAGGCGTTGAATTATGATGGCAAGTGAAATTCTATACGATGAGTTTATTAATAGTTATGGCAATAGAAAATCTTATATAGAAGGAATAAACAACAGTTCAGAGTTTATGGCGGCATTTGGAGTGGATCTATGGTGGCTCACATGGAAAGATGTAAGCAAGTGGAGTGATGATGTTGGTGTGGTTAGAATGTTAGTAGAATTTCTTTTATACGATGAAGAAAATAGTGAGTATATGGTGTCTATGGAAGTGCTAGACAGACTCGATGAATATGGAGATATGACGGAATCAATAGAAGAAATAGTCTTAAAAGGGATCAATCCATGCTAGTAAAATTAGTGCATATTATGGATTAGAATTGAATAAATATACATTGTAAGATAAATCATACAATCTTACAAATAAAAATTTTTCTAAGCCAGTAAAGGGATTGAAACAGTCCTTAAAAATAAATAGTCATATATGAGAAAGTAATAACATATAATTGACCACAAGGGATAAATTATATGATACTACATTTCACATGTATAACAATCATGTGCCAGAGGTGAAATAAATCATGAAAGAAAAGGTTGAACCGAATATTTCTAAAGAGGTGTTGGATGAATATTTTATCAAAATGGAAGAGAAAAGAAAATTAGTGGAGGAGATCAGTGCAATGAGCAAAGTCATCAAACATGAGATGGCAAAGGTGGGTAGGAAAGAAATTCATATGTACGGATACTCCATAGACATAGAAACAAAGTTTGAACCTAATGCTGAATTTTTTGAACTAATATTTAAAAATAAATTAGAATGTTTACTTACACTTGGAATTACAGGGAACAATTTAAAAAGTGCCAGGAGAAGAATGGGCATAATGGAAGATGAATATCGTGAAAAATATGTTAAAGAAAAAGATACAAAATGGCTATATGTAAAAAAGACCGACTAATATCGGCCTAAGTGGTAGTGACTATTTAAACTAATTAATAAAATTACTTACGATTTCTGCAAGCTTCATAATTCCAAATGCACCTGCTCCATATTTTATAGCTTCAAAGATAAAGTATTCCATGTCATCCAACCCCTTTAGTGTAAGTATTGTGCTAAAGTCCAAAGTGCTACACCTGCTAAAATCCATCCCATCGCAATCACCCCTCGTCTTTAATATAGTCTTAGTATATCACTTTTAAATAGTTTTAATAGGGGCAGTTAGTTGGAAAATTATAGTAAATAGGAGGAAATTATCATATGACATTGTATCAAGTTTTAGCTACAATAGGTTTTGCGTTGTTATTTTCACGTAAGGAAATTAAAGAAATGTTAGATAATAGAAGGGAGAAATAAATATGAAAAAGATATGTATAATTAGTGGGTATGGTAAAGAGTCAACTTGTAAGGAAATAAACATGGAATTAACTGAGAAACAATTAGATACACTTTGTAAAGTGGGGATAGCTACAGTAGGAATTGTAGAATTATGCTCAGGTACACCAATATACGCAGCTACTAGCATATCAGATTCAGTTCAACCTATAGTGGATATCTTAATAGACTTGGCAGAACCAGTTAGTTATGGATTCATGTGTAAAGGGTTTATGCAAGTATGTAGTGGAAAAGAACAGGAAGGTAAGAAGGCTATTAAGAATGCTGCTGCGGGATACTTAGGAATTAGATTTATACCTCAGATTTATAACATAATAAAAGGTATCAATATATAGGAGGTGTAGGCAATGGAAACTTTTAAAGAGGTATTATTTATGGTTAAAGATTTTTTAGTGGCAATAAAAGATGCTGTAGTAGCTGTAGCAGGTGGTACAAAAACAATTGCAACCATATTAGCAAATCCAGAATCAGTATTATTTGTAGCTGTAATAGTTGGTTTCTTCTTTATCATGGGAGGAAATAAAAAATGGGGATGCAGAATCACAAGTGGAAGCGTAGTAGGTATGTTCATAATGAGGTTATTGGAGGTCATGTGATGCTAGATAATATTAAAGATTATTTCATAAATTATACTCCAGAAGATTTTGTGACATATAAAATTAAATGTGAAAAAGATACTACAAATAGAGAGAACTTGGCACTTGTTACGAGTATGGGGAATTTATACTCCCCTATACGTAATAGAGTAGCTGTAAATTTAAAAACTACCAAATATTATAAACCTAGCAGGATATATTGGGATATTTTATTAAAACAAAAGAATGTAGACTTCTATCTCAGCACTAAACAGGACAGTGTAGATCTTATCATGGGAAAAGCAAAAACAGTATGGAATAGATGCAAGTTTTCAGAGAGTGCAGATTTGATTCAAATAGATGGAGAAAGTAATAAATGTCTAGTTGGGGAATTTGTATTGAAGACATTTAATTACAAATCTCTAAATACGGATTTAAACAATCAGTACCCATTGACAAACATGTTAACTATTATAAAAGATATTAGACCTACGGAGTTTGTTAGAGTGAACGTGGGCATAGAACCTATGAGCAGAATTAACTGGATGGATATAGCTAAGGAAGAACAAGATATGAATAAGAAGGGAAAGATCGTAAATAATACTACCAACTTTAAAGAAAAATTATTTAAATGGGGGATGGATGGTATAACAACTGGCACGGATTTATTCATAGAATTTCAGCTACTTAAACTAGAAAGTATATTTGGTATATTCCTCGGAGATCTCGATTTGGTAAAAGAAAAGAAAGAGCCTAAGACAACTGGAACTAGGGTGATTGGTGATGAGGTTGTCGTGGAAGGAAGGGCAAAATCAAACTACAAAGCCAATGCGCAGGCATTTAAAACTAAAATTACCATCATTGCAAAGGGTGAAACATCTGAACGAACTAGGATGCTATTATTGGCAACTGCTAGTGCCTATAACGACTTGGCCGATGACAATGAATTGTCATTGAATATACTAGAAGGGAAACAGGCAGAGAAGTCACTACGTGATATTGCAAATGTATCCAACATGGGTTCAAATAAGTGCATATTAAGTGATAAGGAGATAGCAAAACTCATTCAGCTACCACAGAGAACATTGCAACAAGAGCTAAAATTGAACGTAGTAGAGGCTAGGGAAACAGATGTGCCAAAAGAATTGCAGGGTGGAGACATTGAAGTAGGTATAGCCGATACTCCAGGGAATACAAAAAAAGTTCAGGTTACATTGCCTAACGACAAAGATTCCTTATGTAAGAAAAATATCTATATATCTGGAGAGGGCGGAGGTAAGACCACTCAAATAACTAGGCTTATTAAGGCATATATTAAAGCAGGCATGAGTAATTTTGTAATAGATCATAATGAGAACTGTGAAATGACTGATGAAATAACTGAGAAGATACCTAAGAAAAGTTATGTCTTGTATGATGTATATAATTCCAACTGTTCATTTAACTTTAGTGAGGTACAAAAGCTGATAAAGCCAAACACACCTCCTACTGAAAAGTTAGAATATGCTAGTATGATTGCAAAACAGGTAATCATGTTTGTGAATAGTATTACGGATACTGAGACAGGTAATTTAACTGCTAGGATGAAAAGATATATCTATTCAGCAAGTATGCTAGTATTCACTAATGAAAAAACAACTATAGGTGATGTATTTGATGTACTTAGAGATTTTGAAACTAGGAATAAATACATTGAGTTGGCACTAGAAAGTGGTCTGTTTGAGGAGAAAGATGATGAAATAAAAGATATGATAGAACTCCATAAAAGGGATAATAAAGGTAAGATAACAGGCGAAACAAGAGAAGATTTAATAACAGGAGTGGTTAACAGAATAATAGAAGTTAAATCACACCCTAGATTAAAGGCGATGTTGAACAGAGCATATAGTGATGAGGATGACCTAGATAAATATATTCAAAATGGTATATCCATATTTATTAAGATACCACAGACAAAGTTTCCAGATGCAAATACAAGAGATGTATTAGCAAGCTTCTATTTTAGTAGATTATGGTTATGTATGCAGATAAGGCAGAATAACAGGGATAGTAAAATATGCCACATGGTGATAGATGAGGTAAAGGCACTACCTATGTTTACTGACTGCATCGAAACGTACATTACAGAATTTAGAAGGCACCGTTTGGCAATGACTGTAACTGCACATAATCTTGGGCAATTTGGAAAGCTGCTCACTCAGATGTTGTCATGTGGGTGCAACTTCTTCTTACTTAATAATGTAGAAAAGAATAATGTACTCTCATTAAAAGAAGAAATACAACCATTTACACTAGAGGACGTTCAGAATATGCCACCATTTCATGCTTTAGCATTGATATGGTATCAGAATAAGTATTGGAAAGGGATTGTTAAATTAAATAAATAGGGGGATTTGATTATGAAAATATGTTATATTGCACCAGTTATAAGTTTTGCAACACAGGAAGCTGTAGGGATTTTGAAGAATGTATCTGGAATTATATATAAAGCTGGATTTGGTATATGTGGGGCTGTAGCTTTTATAGAAATATTTAGGGCTACTGTGAAGTATGGAGGAAATGGGGATAAAGTGGCTTTGCTTAAAACCATTGGAAGATGTGCAGTAGGAATATTGATGTTAATAGCTTTGCCTCATATTGTCGCACTTATAGATGCTATGTTTGATTTTGTTTCTTTGGGATTTATCTATTAGGAATATAGGGAGGGAAATTACCATGACATACATTGACCCGACTTTAAAAATGAATAGATCACAAGCCGAAGAGATGCTAAGAAAAATTAGAAAAGAAAACAATATGAGGGCTGAAATGAAAAAAGAATTTAACAAACTATACAAAACTATGAATAGGAGGAGATAAATATGTTAGGTATAGATTTAGCACTAATAGGTAGTATAGTTGTAGGTATTCCTCTATGTGGATATGCAATATGGAAAGATATGAAGAATAAACCTAAAGAATCTCCAGTAATAGTAAAACAATTCAAAGCCGAGGATGGTAGTATAATAACAATAACTGTTCCAAAGGAGGCTAAGAAATGAAATTATTCGATAAGATGTAATCTACTTTTGATACACTTAAATAAATAGAAACAAAGACTACTTACACAACTATATGGGTAGTCTTTTTCTTTTGCGCTTATTTAATTTTCTTCTAGTTCTAGGAAGTAAATGGAAGCGTTTATTACTTATTGGATAGAATAAGGGGACTCCTATGGGAGATATGAAATCTAACAATATATGGGATAATACGCCCCCGTATGTGGCAAAACAGATTATTCCTTGATTGATGCTTTTAAAGAAACTAGGATAAGCTATGAACAGAATAGTCCAGAATAACAGGGAATGAGTTATAGTTCTATGTCCAAAAGCTTTAGATAATGGGTAGGATATAAGCAATATACGTCTGCCTAAGTAAGATGTAGGAGTATCCAGGTCTGGCAATAGTGATCCTATGGCAGAAAAAGAAAGGCATAGCAATGATTGTATTGGAGTTAATTCTAATTGGGATGAGAGATATATTCCTACTGCTGCTCCAGCTATAAGATGTGTATTTTTGTTCATGTATGGCACGACTCCTTTCTAAGTAGTGGTATGTGATTAGTGTGCACAGTTTTGATAGGATTATACAAAATTATTTAAAAGAAATATAAAAGGTAATTTCCAAGTCTTAACTAGATAGATATAGTAAGGGATATTGACATATATTGTGACTTAAATTAAGCTTAAAATGAGAAAACATTGATTTTTCGTAAGCAATGTCTTAACTTCTATTGATATATGGGACATATTTGATAGTTTTTGAGTTAATTTTGGTCATTTTATTAAAAATTCGTCAAAACCATTGATATACATGAGATATTTGACTGTTTTAGGGTTAAAAATGTGGTAAAATTTATAAATTCGTTAAAAAGCTATATAAATAGGGGATAATTAAGGTAAAAATATGGTCATTTTAGGTGGAATAAAAATTTTAACTAATTTTCATGTGGGGTAGATGATATGATACAAGGGATGAGTAAGGACGAAATGGGATGCAAAAAATTTTAGGTGGTAAGTTTGATTGACTGGTGGGGTAAGTTAGTTGATTTTGGGTGGTAGAAATGGGGAGGAAAAATAGAGCAAGGCAGATTAAGGATTTGAAGGGGTAGGAAATTTGGAAAAATTTTAGTGAGGTGGGAAGTTGAGTAGGGTGATATATGGGATAGTGGGAATGGAGGAGTTTTAGGGTAGTTTGGAAGTGGTGGGTGGATGATGGTACATGGTCGATATTCAGCTAAAATCAAGGGTTTTTATATGGTAAAGTACCCCCGTATCTATTGATAGTCAAGGGATCAGCTATATATTACTTTACACTTGTCAAGGTAATATTAGTATAATAATATTACTCAAAATCAGCTTGTTGGGGATGTCTGGAGGAGGGTATAAATGTTACATAATTGTTACATTAATATAGTTATCATTACTACTTATCATATCAATAATATAACAATACATCAACTAACTAACACTATGTAATATTAATATAACTATATGTAGTATTGATAACTACTTAAATATCTATCAACTGTTATACTCTATATTCTATACTTATAATCAACCTAATCAGCCTCAGCACTAGCACACATATAAATTATTTAAATAAACTATAAAAAAGTAGTTACACTTTGTCCCTAACTGGGTATACTATAAGTATAAGCCTATATAAGTAAAGGAGGATAGCATACCAATAGCAACAAACTAAACTATTTAAAAAGAGAGAGGATGTAAACATATGAAGCAGTATGAAACGATACATAGCATTAAACTAGCTATGCACTTAATAAGATGTGGTTATGATATTGTAAAGGTAGTAGACAACTTTAATGATCCAACTAAGAAGGTATTTATATTTGTACAGTCCAAAGAATTAAGCAATGCAATAAAAAATTATAACAGGAGATAATAAAAGAAATATGCCAAAAGTATCCAATAAAAAGAAAATCAAAACAATAGGAAGAAAGAAAACAGCAACCACGAGCAAAAGAAATAATAAGTACATGGAACATATAGAAAGGATATTACCATGTGTTATAACGAATAAAGAGTATTATTATAGTATATCTTATCTAACTAAGGTAATAACAGGGATAGACGATACATACATAGACTACAGATTTAATATTAATCTATTAGTAAGAGATTTAAATAACAATGTACCTCTATCTTACTTAGAAGAAGATACATATAAGATAATAGCTAATATCTTCATATCCACGTTTAATATAATAGAAGAAAGCATTTATAGAAAAATAAAGAAATTAAAGTGTGACAAGAGAATATTTATAGATGGTATAGAAGCTACAGATACACAGGAACAAACATTAGAAGAAACTGAAAAGATGGCAATTAATTATTTAAATGATATAAGTAGGTTTTCAATAGCAGATAAGAAAGATGTACATTTATACAACTTATGGGATGATTATTGGCAATTAGTGAGAATGTTATCCGACTTAGAGTTTGATAAGATAAGTACTAGATATAATGTAGGTAAAGGCATAAAACTAAAGGATAACTATAGTGAGATACATTTAGATAGAGATAAGAAAGAATTAAGGCAAAAGTACAGGAAAGCACTACTAGATAAATTTGATAGTAATAAAAGTATAAATTATATCTGTAATACCTACTTTACAAGCTATGAAGATATAAAAAATATGTATATGTGGCTACTGGATAAGTTGATCCCATATGAGGAGGTATATAATAAGATGGATTATATAGAAAAGCATTTAGAAAAAATGACAGGTATTAAACTAAATAAGGAAGAAAAGAAAGAATTAATTGACATGATAGATTTAAGAGATGGTAGAAATAGACTACAAACGGGAATACAGGTATTAGCTCCATATATCTCTAATAATTTTAATTATGTGCTAGAAACTAACAGGGATAATAAAAGAAGCTACTGGATAATTTATAAAAAAGCAATAGTGTAAAAACATGGATAATAAATTATTTAAAAAGTGTTAATTAGATAGATGTAGTAGGCATAAATAGGCAAAAAGCAAAAAGGATATATGCTAGTATTATTATATCTTTTTTAAAAATCCTTAAAGTATGCCTATTACATCTATTTTATTTTAGGATTTTATAAAAAAAGTTTATCCACGTTTTTACACCTATTAAACTATTTAAAATACTACTATAAAAAGTAGTCTTTTCTTTATATAGTCCCTGTTATATCCTTTATATCCCATCCAGTATCCTTTTATTAAGTCGATCTCCTCAAATATTCCCTATTCCACCTCAAACTCAAATAGTCGTCAATCCCAGTATTCCCAACACTTAAACACTATTCTACAACTAAGCAAGTAAATTATTTAAAAGTTTTTCAGAAAAAGTATTGACGTATCATCTAAACTAGTATATACTTAATTTATCAGCTAAGGAACGACATAAGCAATAAAAATTAGCTACTATATAAACGGTTATTTTATATAGTAGTAGGGAATAAACTTTACAAGTGAAGCATCCCTTTAAATAAGAAGCTATGTATTCCAGTATAACCAAGTAACAAAAAGTTTTAATAAATTATTTAAAAAAGTATTGACACAATTTAAACTACATGTTATACTAGAGAAGTAGTAAAGAACAAGGCAATACATAAGCAATACCAACTAGAGCTTACATCAAAATGTATCTATAGACATCAAAACTATAGAGTACCTTAAACAATTAAGGAACGGAGATTATAGCCGTTAATACAAGTAACAAGAAGCTTGTATAAGTACCATAATCAGTTTTAGACTTTTCTAGAGTACCATTAAAGGGTATATGCAAGTCTTGTAAGAAGGTAAGAGAGCTTATGAGATACTACATAAAAAGTTATTAAATTATTTAAAAGTGAAGCTAAATATAAAATGCTAGTTTTAAACTAGCAAATATTACATACAATTTGGAGGTAATGCACTATGACTAAGTATCAAGTATTAAGCCAACTATTCAACGTTAATGAGGATTTATTCCTATCAGAAACGGAGATCAAAAAGCCTACAAATTACCTATGATAAATAAGATGTACACAGTCCTAACAGGGATTGAACTTGAAGACCTAGCAAAAAATAAAGGACGTATGACGGCGGCACTGAGAGAGGCTTGTATATTTGCTACGGGTGGGAGACTTGGTGTAGAAAATAGACTAGAGAAAATCAACGAATATAAGTAAATTATTTAAAAGTGTAAATATTCCAATGGGGACTTGTAAAGAGTCCCTCAAATATAAAACGCTAGGAAATAACCTAGCAAATATAAATCTAAAGGGGAAATTTAAAATGAGAAAATTATACTATGACGTAGAAACCGAAGAAACTTTAACAGAAGATGAGTTAAGATCTGAGTACAAAACACTAGCAGAAAACGGAGATACAGAAGCGGAAAGTTTTAGTGATTACTTGTCAAACTGTTTGGAAAGTGAAGTACTAGAATATGTAGGTCAAATACAGTAAAGTTACGCTGATGAGTCCTAAATGGACGAAACTACTCACTAGAGTAGTCCGTAACAAAAATACATAGGCTATAAGCCGTGAAAGAGGGAGTAACATGACAAGATTACAAGAAGTGGTAAAAGTTTTCGATGAGTTTTTCAAAGTGTCAACCGTAGTGGAATTAAAAGAGACTATGGTTTTTAAGTGTGACGAGAATGGAAATGTATTCAATATTGAATATCCAGTGCATGAAGAACATCACGTAAACGAATTTGATGCACGTCTTCAGCATGAAAACTTAGTAAATATGTACAATAGAGTGGAATCTGAAGGATTTACAATGGATAAATGGAATGGATCTATAGAGAATTGCATAGAAGAATTGGATTGGGTACATGAGGATGTAATAGACCAACTTGTAAATGCACTACCTCCTAGAACATGGACTAAATACAAAATGCAGCCAGGTGAAAGACATTCTCATGAGGGATACATGACATTCAAAAAAGAGTTTGGATTATGGTACTATGCAGGAATTGAAAATTAGTAAACCGAATTTTTAACTTGTACATTGCCTATATACTAACACTATATAGGCGAGATAGAGGTTAAAAACCTACTAAATATAATTGGATTTAATCCAGGAAAGAGGTATATTATGAAAAATTTAAAAGGTAAGTACACAGTTAGTCAATCAAGTCCAAATACATTTTGGCTAACATTCAATGAAGAAAATAGCATAGGTGAATCACTTACAATCGAATTAACACATTGTGAAAATTCGGGTGGAAATAATTCATTGCCTAACGTATGGTGCAAAAACGGATATATTGATAGAGTACTAGAAAATTACTGGTGTGTTAGTACATACGTAAAAGACTCAGAAGGTAGAAGCTGGGGTAAATACAATGTTCAAAATAAACTATCAGAAGATAAGAAGAGAATGGTAATTGATTTTGATTGGATGCTAGAAGCTACAGAAGAAAACAAGGAAAAGTTAATCAATGAAGTATACGGAATTTTTTCAGAAGCAAAAGGTAAAAGTGCAACGGAAGAAAAAATAGAACGTGTTAGAGAATACGCTAAAAAGAATAATATGGAAGTAGTAACGGAAATTCCAGAAGGATGGCTAAAAATAAGAAGTGCAGTTGATCCAATTGGAAGTATATCAGTATGTAACATGAAATGGAATCTAAAAGCTGTTAGAGATGGTTCATTTCAAAGAAAATTATTATTAGTATAAGAATAGGAGGATGTAGAGTATGAAAGTATTAGAGAGAGCGGTTACACCAAATGGAATAGCAATTCAAACTGAAGAGTGGAAAGATGGTAAAATTTCAATAGGTGCGTACCCAATAGCAAGGAATACGGGGAAGTATAAATGGGTAGAGGCAGGTGACAATTTTAGATTAAGTATAAATAGAAATTGGAATTCTTGCAGTGACGTATTAGATGCATTCAACGGATTAATTGAAGGTAGTATAACACTTGAAGACTTGGCAGATCACTTTTGGTATGGTGATAAGGATAAATGGTATTTAGGAATGGAAGTTCAATATTTAGGTTGGTAAAATTATTTAAAGGGTATTCATAAGTTGAAATAGGACTTATACAAGACTCGGACTCTATACCCTTTATCCTAACAAGGAAAATGAAATACATATTTTAGATGGAGGTTTTGGAATGACTGAAAACAAATTAAGAGAATTATTAGCAAGTTGTAAAACACAAAAGCAAGTATTAAAAATGTTAAAAGATAATGGTATTAAAATACATAAAGATAATACAAAATCTGATGGATATTTTAATATCTGGTTAGATGATACGACTAGAATATACTATAGAAAAATGACAAAGTCATTCAAACTCCAACTATGGAATAAGATTGAAACGGTTGGAACTGAGAAGGCTGTAGTCCCAAGTTGTCACGGTTACAAAACTACAATAGATAGAGACATAACAGTAAATCATGGGTACAATGGATTTTTAGTAAGGGAGGCAAAATAAATGAAGAGTTATTACCAGATTGAAACCGACAATGATACAGTATTTTTTGATGCATATACCAGCATGAATAGATTTATACAGGAGAATCATCACGTATTTAAAATAAAATCAATACGTGAGGTAACTGGAGATATAGGGGCTAGATATAATCCCAATAATTACAAAGTAGAAGCAGTAGATCCAAAAAGAATAGTTGCATATAATCCAGATAGACCTGTGTATATGTATAGAATATTTTTCGATGGTAAAAGAGTTGGAACGGCTGAATGTCATGAACCAAAAAATGAACATGATGTAATAATAAATCATATTAGATGGTTAGATGATTTACCTTTTTAATACAATAGGTATGCGTGAACTAGGGCTGAAGAGGATCGAATCCTTAATACCTAATTATCCAATATGGATAAGTCAAATACATAACAGAACCTATGGAGGATTTTAAAATGAAAAATCAAGTATTAACAAGTGCATTATTAACAGGATTAGAAGCAGTGCAAAAACTGAATAAGTTGGTAGATAAGGCTTTTAAATCTATGAGTGATACAGGATATATCACAGTAGACCACAATACTTTAAAAGTACATAGCAATACACTAACAGGAAATCAGACATACATAAAAATTGATATCGAATCTGATATCGAAAACATGACAGCAGCTTTTAATATTTCTCAATTGATTAAGGCACTAAAGAAATTTAATCATACTACAGGAATTGAAATCCTACCAAATAGCAATATTCTTTTTACAGATGGAAAGAAAAAGGTAGAATTGAAATGTGCAGACTATGCTGAAATAGCTTATATAGATTTTTCAGAAGCTAATAGCAATATTGTAAACGGATTAGAATTTAAAACTGCATATGATAAAGTTAAAAAGACCGTAGCAACTGAATTAAGTAGACCTATTCTAACAGGAATTCATTTTAAAAATGATTTTATTGAGTCTGTAGATGGATATAGAATAAGTCAAGTAAAGTTATCAGGATTAGAATATGAAGCTTTTACAGGGTTTGTAATTGATTGTAAAGTAATAGATATCATTGCAGCAGTAGCCAAAAAGAATAAATCCGATATTGAAATACTCAATACAGATAAACAATACCAAATTGCAACTAAAACTAGTGACTTTGAATTGTATTTAAGAGGAGATGTAATGCAGGGAGAATTCCTTAATACAAGTCAAGTATTCAATAATGATCCAGAAATAGTATTAGAATTTAATAGTAAAAAGGAATTACAAAAGGAAATCGAATTTATACATGATATGAGTATAAATGAAGACACTAAAAAGAATCCTATGGTAGTACAATTATCTAATAGTAAATTAGATTTATCAGTGTTAGTAGATGGAGCTAAAACTAGCAGCACTATAGAAATTGAAAACACTAGTGAATTGAGAATTGCTTTTAATCCTAAATATATCTTAGAAGCAGTAAAAAATATTGAGGATGACAAGTTTACTATGAATTTTATCAGTCATTTAACTCCAGTAATAATCAAAAATGAAATGGAAAAATATCTGGTATTACCTATTAGATTAAATAGCTAATCAAATTATTTAAAAAATATCTAAAATATCGCTTTACAATTTACAGAAAATAGGATACAATAGTATTTGTAAAGCACTTCAAATATAAAGGCCCCAAATGGGCTATAATATAATAAAACAATAGGAGGTCATAACATGACAAATTTAGAAGCATTAGCAATGGAATTAGGGTTTGAATATTTAGGGGAAGGGTTTGATCCAGAGTCTGGGAATGAAGGAATTATAGTTAGGGAATTAGGCACTACTAATCATAAAGTTATAGGAAGTAATGAGGAGCAAGCCGAAGAACATCTTTTAAGCTTAAAAGAGTACAGGGAAACGGGTTGTTAAACAGAATAGAGGATTAACTTCCTCTTTCCTTAATCTAACTATCATGTAAAGTGATAGCTGTGACAAGTCAGCATAAATAGAGAGTCAAGGAATAGCAAATATTAAAAATTATTTAAAATATAGAAGTACAAAAAATATAGAGTTAATAGGGGGATTGAAAAATATGAGCACAACATTAACAGAAAAATTAGTAGTGGGGAATCCCGCTATTATAAGAGTAACAGGAACCAAAGCAAAAATTGAATACACGAGAGGTCAAATAGTAATGGTCGACTTAGGAAAGTCTAATGGATCTGTACAAGGTGGAACTAGGCCTTGTGTGGTAATACAAAATGACATAGGTAATAGGTTTGCACCTACTACCATAGTAGCACCTCTTACAAGTAAATTAAAAAAAGAGATGCCTACTCATGTATACTTAAAAGGTATGGAATATGATAATAGAATAATTGATAGTATAGTACTATGTGAACAAATCAAGGTAATTCCAAGAGATAGTATAAGACCTGGAATAGTAGCAACATTAAATAGAAATGACATGGAAAAATTAAATAAAGCTGCTATAGTTAGTCTAGGTTTACAAATATAAAAGCTATTACATAATAGCAAATATAAATTATTCTCAGGAGGTATAGAATATGCTAAATAATCAAGAATTATTAAGAACTATTATAGACCATACGATAGATACGCTAGTTGAATATACTTATGAAGAAAATGTAGAATACATTCAAGAACTAGTGGAAGAGTTTTACAATATTAAAATAACAATTGAAGAAGCTAGACAAATTTACAACGAAATTTATGAATAAATTGAATTATTTAAAAGAATGAAAGTTATGTTTTATTGGAATAGATAGTAAAAATTAAATTTATATTCTAAGGAGAGATTAGAAAATGAAAAAATCAATAACTTTGAAATTTTTATCTGATTTATGGAATCAAAAATGTGGTGGAACTATCGAAAAATATTTAAGTGCTAGAAATAAAACAACAGAGTACGGGGTAACATATTCAGGGGGAGAGTCTAAGGTTTATGACTACAGAGCAGAAAACTTATATCAATTAGCACAAAAACTAAAAATTGATGATACATTAGACAAATATCTAAGTAAAGACTGCATCTATAATGAGTATAAAACAAAACATAACTTACATGAGAAACCAGTAGAAATGACAGAAGAAGAAATATTTGATCTGTTTGGATTTTAGGGGTAAATGTATAGATGATAGATAGTAGGAATTAAATAGTGCATAGCACATAAAATTTAGATTCTATACTAATTGAATTAATTCAAATGATTACAGTTTTTAATACACAAATGACATAAGAATAAAAATATGTCAGGAGTGGAATTCATGAGATATTGTAACATTAGTTTTACTGAAAATAATGGAAGATGTAATCCAAATGATAGTTTTACTTATTTATTATGGAATTTACCAAGTAAAATAACTTGCCCTTATGCCACTGAAATGTGCAAAGAAAAGTGTTATGCTAGTTATCCTGAAAAAATATATAAATATGCATTGTCATCACGAATGAACAACCTAGAAGAAAGTAAATTAGATACATTTGAAGATAAAGCTATAGGAGCAATAGAAAAATTTATACATTTAAAGAAAAACGCTGAAAAATTCGTTATAATACGTATTCATACAAGTGGAGATTTTTACTCACAGGAGTACTTTGATAAGTGGGTGGATATAGCAAATAGATTTAAAGATAATAAAAATATTATGTTTCAAGCATTTACAAAATCTGTCAGGTATTTGAAGAAACATGATTTAAAAGATGTAAATATACATTTTGTATACTCAGTGTGGAATGATACAAAACAAGAAGAAATAGAAATAGCAAAAAGTTTAGGTTTACCAATGTACTGGGCAAAACCAGAGAATGAAGTGATTGAAGCCAGAGAGCAAGGCGTGTATATTTGTCCCAAGACAACAGATGGATCTTGTAAAGAATGTTACAAATGTAACCATAAGCTTATAGTATCACAGTACCAATAGTAAACCGTATAAAATGATTATTTTAAACTATTTAAAAAAGAATAGGACATAGGTAAATACTAATGGTATTTATCGTATGTAGGTGCGAAACCACCTATTCTTATATAGCATAATATTGAAGCACAAGGCAATAATCTAATACATACATAATCAAAAATAAAATAGGAGGTATACGTTATGTGTACAAAGGAATATCAGTTAGGAATTGTAAAAAGGTTATTAGGAAGGACAAAGTTTGTGTATATGAATGGGAATGTACAGAAGGTTAAGAGATACGAGCTAGATACCAGCACAGGACAGCTCACACTATATATGGAGGATAGAAACAGAATTTTACTTAAAGAAAATAATATACTAGATGTAGATTTTGATAGCCTGATAGGTGCAATAGAAATAATGTTTAAAAAGAAACATTTGGTGTAGGAGGGATTACAGATGAGAATAAATAGAGAAAAGCAACGTGAAAATATAGGGCAATTAGTAATAGGAGTTGGCTTAACTGCAATTGGAATTTTATATTTGGAAGTAATGCCGATAATGGTTAATCTGATAATGAGTAAATAAATTATTTAAAAGACAATATTGACTAATAAGGTGAATGTGTTATAATAAAGAAGTGCTGGAACACTTATAGAATTTTCATAGGGTGTAGGTTCGAAACTATCCAGTACAATCGGAAGAAAACTAGGAGGTTTAGAAATATGGATAAAATATTAAATTATTAAAAGTCATAGCAAAACATAGTGGGCAACATGAGTTGAAAGATAGGATGTACATATAATCTAAAACTATTGCATAGTATAGATTATATAGAATATTTAACAGATACCATGTTGAAGTATAATACTTTGAGATTGAGCAAAGATATTATACTCCTAAGAAAAATAGTTTTGATATTGTGTCTCAATAAAGCCATTAATTGTAAATAAATTACAAGAATTGTAAAAAGTTTATCTTGTAAATAGTTTTGTAAAATGGTAATATGTAATTATTGAATATATACATATTACTATTATAGCACTTGCATTTTTATGAGGAGGGAATAAGATGAAAGTAGATGGAGAAAGAATATATCAAGAGGTTGCATTGGCAATAGCTAAAATAAACCAACAAAAATTGGTATCTGAGATTGCTAATAGACGATTTACAGATGTAAATAAATATATGTTAAGTGGAACGTTGACAGAAATTTTGAATGGTAATAGGCCAGTGTATACATTAGCAGATTCAACTTTATATCATATAATTAGAATATTGAATTACGAGCTAATATTAAATTTAAGATTAGATGATGTATTTACTGAAAATGAAATAATTGAAGCCAATAAGCAAACTATTAGTTTAGATAACAAAAAGAGAAAAAATGAAGATTTAACCTTATCTTTTAAAAACTTTTCATACAATGGAGATATAGAAAATCCTGAATGGTTGGGATATATGACATATGGTGAAATATCTGAGGCGTATCGCAATAATAAAATAGTATATAAAATAGAAATGCAACGTCAAGGCACCCCCATGAAGATAGGTAATACTCTTATCATGAAGCCTACAATATATCCAGAAACTATATCAGCGATATATTCATCCATGATAGCTGAAGAGTATATAGCTGATATGATCACATTCAATATTACACACAATGGAAAAGAAAAATTTGACCAAAAGGAAAATGGAATAGATGTACGTTCAGAGGTGGTAATAGCAGATGGGGCACATAGGGTTAGAGCTATACACAATGCAGTAACAAGTCATCCTCACTTGGCAAGTAAGAGAATGCCAGTATGTGTTAAGAATATGACACCAGAACGTACAAGGGCTTTTATAGGACAGGTTGCTAAAGCAAATAGATTAGTCAATGAAGAAGCATTTGATATAAATAGTGACATAAATAGATTTATTAGCGATTTAAATATGTATAAAAATAAAAAGAATAATTGGCTATATAAAGGAATTACTGAAACAATTACAGACGACATGATTATATTAGCACAGAATTTTAGAGATGGAATGGCTATAGGGGGATGGGATGAAATAATCGCAGATAAGGAAGTCGATTTATTAAAAATTAAAGAAGAAATATCAAATTTATATACAATGGTTTATAAAATAGGAAATGAATCGATACCAGAAGAAATATTACAAGATCAGTCATTCTTAATGGGTTTACTTATTTTAGGTAAAGAGATGTATATCAAAGATGAATATATTGATAGACAAAAAATAGAATCAATGATAAAATTTATACTTAAGTATAAAAAATTTAAAGAAGAGTATATATTTGATATTCCTTTAACTAAGAGGGATCAGATTAAATTTAGGAACAGATATAAAAAATTGTATAGTATATAAATTTTTATTATCAAGGGAGAATAAAATATGTTTGTAATAGATGAAGAAATTAAAATGGGATATTTAAATAAAATAAAAAATACAATGATGGAAAGAAGCTATATACTAGTTAGAGCAACACTTAAAAAACTAGACTTATATGAAGAAAAGGCAGGAATGTCTATACGACAAATGAATGAAGTATATGTAGAGGATATGCTTAAAAGTTTCGATAGTGGGAGTTCAAATAGTTTGGTGGTAATGTTTAATATAATTAAAAACTATGTATTCGATTATGTAGCAACCACTAAAAATGATTGTATTGGATTCACAACGCTAGATAGTATGACAATGGATCAAGTTGCCGCTTGTGTAAGTAAGAATAAGGCAAATACTAAATATTTAACATATAATGAGTATATGGATATAGTAAATGATGAATTATTAGACCCTCAAGCTAAGGTAATATTTGTTTTAATCTGGAATGGAATTCGTGGGAAAGAGTATGCAGATTTAAGAAATGTAAAAGAAAGTGATGTAGACGTTGATAATAAAACAATAAAAGTGAATGATAGGGTGTACACATTTTCCAAAAAGGAAATGGAAGTAATAGAAGAGGCGATATACACATATGAATATACCGTCTTCGACCAAGAGGGCAATGTTTCAAAACATAATAAATTAGAAGATACAGCAGGCTATCTTGTTAAAAGAGCAATAAGCAAGATTAATTACGGAGAAGAACCAACGTCTGAAACTATAGTTAAAGTAAGAATAAAGAATCTAGCAGACCAACTTGGAATAAACACAACAGGATTATCAGTAGAAATCTCATCAAGAGTATGGCATATAATGGAAAAAATAGGTTATAATTTTAATCTAATATGTGCTGATGTATTAAGAGTTGGCATAGAGATAGGTCAGCCATTGGCTGCGCACAACATTAATAGAATTTGGGATATATTTATAAAAAAATATGAAGCAGAGAAAGAAAAATTAAATAAAAAATGATAGGCAATCGCCTATCGTACATATTATAAAATTATTTAAAAAATTAATAGAAATACATTTGTCGAATATACTTGACCAGTGTATAAAAATATGATAATATTTAATTTACAGACATCGAATAGATGTTTGCTATTCTAAATCAAGGGAGGAATAAGATGTTAGCGGAGAAATTTAACATTAAAAAAGAAACAATCGGGGTAATCTTAAGTGTTATGGAAGTTATGGGTGAATCTATAGTAAATGCAGTATCCATTTTTTCAGACCAATCAAATCCAAAACACTTTACATATATACAAATGGTAGTAGACCATCTTGAAGAAAATCAAACAGGGGAAAATGATTTTTTAGTGTTAAGTGCTTTAGAGGAATACCTAGCCGAGCAGCTAGGTTGAACGCCTAAAATATTTAAAAGTAAGACAGAGATAATAGCCGAGTGAGACTAGGCATAAAATATATTTTACTCAATTAAAATATTTAAAAGGAGCGATGTGATGGGAGAAGCAAAAAATAAATACCATGAAATAGGAAATCCAGTACATACTGTTAGAAACAGGGCAAGAGAATCAGCTATAAATGATGTAATTATGGCCGTATACATATCGTTGTTAGTATTTTTACCAATGGTAGGATACATGGTAAATTGGAATTGGGATTACATAGTAAAATCATTTGGATTGATAGGTGCGGGATCGGTAGGATTAATATTCGTAGGATTATTTTTAGGAAGGAATAAATAAGATGGGACAAATTATTGATTGTAAATTAATTAAAGAGAAATATGTAGATAAGTTGATTAAGAAAGTTAAACCACTAAAGGATAGGCCTAGATTGGCTGTTGTAAAGGTTTTAGGCGATGCAGCAAGTGATACATATGTTAGAAATAAGATTGCTTTATGTGAGAAGGTGGGGATCGAATGTAGACTATACGAGGAACCAGGAAATATTACATATAAAGAGTTAATGGAGACTATTATAAATGCCTCTCAATGGGCTGATGGATGTATTCTACAATTACCATTGCCAAAACATTTAAAAGGACATGAGCAACGTCTAATAGACCTAATTCCACATGAGAAAGACGTAGACTGTCTTACAACGATGAATATTGGCTTACTACACTCAGGAAACGCTTTATATTATCCACCTACCGCACAGGCATGTATAGACATTATGGATGAAGTAGGGTATAAATTAGAGGGTGGAGCAGCTATGGTAATAGGTAGGAGCAATTTACTGGGGGTACCTTTATCTAGGATGCTTACAGATAGAAACGTTACTGTAATGCTGGCACATAGTAAGACAAGTGATTATTACATAGATATGATGGATGGAGAATTTGATATAGTGGTATCGGCAGTAGGTATTCCTAAGCAGTGGAAAGATATAGGAGCAAAATTTGTTCTCGACGTAGGAATTAATAGGGATGAAGATGGCAAATTATGTGGCGATATTGACTTAGCGAGATGCCAATATGAATATGCTACAAGTGTTGGTGGAGGCATAGGTGGAATAGGTCAGCTAACATGTGTAAATTTAATTAAAAACACGCTGAGAGCTTATGAATTAAGTAGTGGTGTAAATGTATAAGGTATACCAACATCTCTTAACAGGGTACGTATTAGTGGCCACATATGAGGAAGAAGATCTGATATTATATACAGTAGCACAGAATGAGAATTATAAGATTGAGTTAAATGAAAAAGATACTACTAAATTATTTAAAATAAAAAGGAGAATAAAGAAGTGAAAACTAAATGTCCGTTTTGTAAAGGAAGAATGATAGTACATCCAGAGGTACCTAAAATGATTTGTAGCAAATGCAAATTTGAAAGACCAGATTTACAACTACAGAAAGAATGGCAGAAGATGAAACAATTTGAGAGCGCATTCAAGAGATTAGGAGAAGATGACTATAAAGTTAATTAAACAATAATATTAGAAATTTATCGGTTAAGGAGGAGAGTTTAAATGAGAAGATTATTGAGTGTTTGTTTATTATCTACATTATGCTTTACAGGTTGTGCAGAAACTTCGCCTCATGGAAGATTTACAAAATCAAAGGCTGAAGTTGTAGAGTCTAAAATAGTAAAAATAGAGTACAATGCTTTTGGTCTTGCGTTTGTAAATGTTGAGTATGATGGGTATTACGGAGACTTTAATACATATGCAATACCTCCTAAAACATTAAAAGAAGGAGATATTATAAAGTCAAATATGGTTACATATATGGACGATCAAGATAACATAGCAACAGTAGTATTCAAACCATTAAATTAATTAAAAATTAGGAGGAATTAGATGTGTTTAAATGGTATGTAAAGATTTACTTATCAAACGGGAATATTGTATATGGGTATATAGAAGATGATTTAGATAATTCAGAAGATGTAGCTGCCAAATACTTTACAGGAAATGCAAATTCATTTAATGGAATATTTGGTATGACTGGTGGTAATTTATTATATAAGGTTGGTAGCATAGATTCGGTTGAAATATCCGCATTCCATCTTGAGTAAACGAAAACGATATTTTATTTGAATATAAATCTAAGTTTGGTGGATGGAAAGGATTGATAGAGTGGAAAAGTTTATAGATGAATTACTAAAATTTAGAGACATGGATTGTGGAGAATGCAATGGAGGTTGTGTCTTAAATATTAAATGTAAAGAATTAGGGCACACATATTGCCAAGCATTATCAATAGTTGTGTCTCATTTGTATGATGTTGTAGAAGATGAAGAATTAATGAAGATGGTTCAGGAACGTGATAAAAGAGATAATGGGAAGAGATATTCGCTTGATGAAGTAAAGAAGTTAATCAAACAATAAAAATTTACTGGAGGAATCAAAGATGAATAAAGATGTGATATTTATATTTATATGGATTTTTAATCTAGGTGTGGTTTCGTGGTCTAAAGACTACAGGTATATAAAGTTTATGGCGATATTAGGATGTTTAATGGGAGTATCCAATTATTTATCTCAAATTATTTAGCAGATGATACATAGTGTTAAAAAATAAATCGAGTGTTTTATCTGATTAAAAATTAATTAAAAGGAGGGTATGAAGTGAATCTGAAATCTATAAAGGTGGGCGATAAGTTTCCCACCGTTGCAAAAATGATACGTCAACTTGAATTAGACCCAAAAAAGAGTGGTAAATCAAAAATTATTCAATTAAAAGAAATAGCTAGATATATTAACTGGGAGAATACTGGGAAGGTGTTTAGAGGAAAAGTTACCAATGAGATAGTAATTACTGAAATTTATGATATTCCAATTGAAAAAGTAGACAAAAGAAAGATGTCAAATTCTGAACTTGGATTAGGAAATGGAAGTCATAAGAGTTTCCCACAATATATAACTGATAGAAAGTTAGATCATGGTATTGGGGTTTACACAATATCCGTGGGCAACGACATCTATGTTGGGTCTACAATAACAGGTTTCAGAGAAAGATTTATAAGACATACTCACGGTAAACAACAAAACACAAAGAAACTGTTAGATAGAGATGCATATTTCAAAGAGATATGGGTGTCAGACGTAGAAGATGAATACATAGTAAGAAGTATAGAACAGATATATATAGATTATTTTAGAAGTAACAAGTCGTGGAATCTAGTTAATACTAGAGAAGAGGCGTATTGTATGAAAGAAAAAATCATAAATAACAAACCAAAAGAGAAGGAGTACCAGAGTATAAAAATACTAAAATCGCAATTCAATATCATTATGGATATGATTTCTAGTAGTGACATGGACATTGTGGTGATAAAATAAACATTTTATATTAAATTAATTAAACGGGAGAGAATGAGATGAGAGGGAGAAAAGATAAACAATTTTTAGTTTTTGAGTTTGAAGATGGTAAAGATGTGAAATTTGATATGTCTAATGGTCAATTCATAGGGAAGAAAGGTAAACCAGTGTCGGGTTTAACTGGTCAACTTAAAGGGTACAGCATCAATGAGGTCATAGATTCCTTTGAAGACGAGAAGTATAGAAAATTTTTATACCACATACATAACATAACTAACAAATACGATTATTACGGAGGGCTAACTTATTATAGCAACGTAGGAACATTTTTAAACCATGTGAGAAGATATTTAAATCTTGAACAGTTCTTCGCATGTGGATTTACAAATATTGATTTGAAAAGTAGAAGATTAAAAATGTCAGATGTGCCTAAAGCACTAATAAAAACCTGTAGATTGAAAGATATAAGACTTACTGAGCCACTACTGTCTGTATTCAATACAAACCCTAACATGTGGAACTTACTATTAAATGCAGATTTTGAAATGTTTAATGTGGCAAACTTAATGCATGAAGGATATAGATCACTAGGAAATTTTACATCGCTTATCAATGAATATAAATACAATCCTAAAGCTTTGGCAACGTATATAGATAACATACGAAGGTTTGAGGGCGAAAATAGTGATGGTAATGCAATACAGTTATTACACGATTATGCTAGGCAGATGAGTGTAATAAGTCCAAAATACGAGAAGTATCCTAGATATTTAGCCACCACACATAATATAGCTAGTAGGAACTATGCAAGACTGAAAAAAGAATTCAATGAGGAGTTATTTAAACGAAGAGTAGATAAGACATTAGAGTTTACACATAAAGACTGGATTATATTATACCCTAGTGAAACACAAGAAATTAAAGATGAAGCAGTGCAGCAAAATAACTGCGTGGCATCATACATAGACAATGTGATAGAAGGGCAATGTCATATTCTATTCCTAAGAAAGAAAGATAGTAAAAGCACAAGTGTAGTTACATTAGAATTAAGAGGAAACAAGATTGTTCAAGCAAAAGGAAGATTCAATAGAGATGTTAATCAAGAGGAAAGGCTTGTAATAGATAAATACGAAGAACATTTAAACAATAAAAAGGAGAGTGCAGCAGCATGATTTTAGTAGGAGATGTTATTAAACAAGTAAAAGAGATTATGGGATTTAACTACGTGGGTAGAGAATTTGAAATAACTGGAATAGAGGGTGCAAATATTGCCTTTAAGAGTAGTATGGGAAGAGGCGTTATGACACTGGGCGAGTTTGAGGAATATTTTGAGAAAGTTGCAAAAGAGCCTGAATGGAGTGAGTGGAAAAGGGATGCTACAAACGGATGTTATGCATACAGAGTAAAAGGTGGAGCTATTCAATATAAGGAAATAATTACAGGGGTAAAAGTACAATCAAAATGTATGGAATGTGATACTTTTGATTTAGAGACTGGGTTAGATATTTGCAGATTAAAAATGAAGTTAAAACAATATTAGGAGAAAATGGCTATTTTATAGGAGGAGGGATTGTAATGTATTTGGCATTATCAATTATGATAAATCTATTAGTATGGTATTTTATAAAAGAAACTGCTGGATTCTCAGCAGATATATCAATTATATTTTTAATGTTTTGTTTTGTAACTGGATTGTGGGCACAGATAATGAGTAGAAAGTAGGATGTAAATGTATAATAAGGACACATTAAAAGTAGGAATGGTAGTAGAAGTATTAGGCAGGTATGATTTTAAGTCTAGTATAGTAAGAATTATTGAATTGTCAGATGGATTAAATTTTACCCATGAGACACTTGGCATGCCTAAGATTGTAAGCTGTCACAAGTATAGTGATATTGTAAAAGTTATAGGAGCATAAGGAGGATTGTATGAATAAATATAATGGATTTAAAGTTGAAATGATTTTAGCAAATATATCTGATATTAGCGATGAAGACACTGTGCTGCTATTAGAAGAGTTTCAGGATAAATTACAGACTATGGTAGAACACAACTTCAAAGATAGATTATTCTTTGTTGGTGGTAGAGGAGAATATCTTAAAAAAGAGAATACTAGCATGGATTGAGACAACAAAATTTCTGTTTCATCTTAATAAAAATTAATTAAAGGAGATGTTTGGGATGAAGAAAAGTATAGCGATTGATGTCGATTGGGTAACTGCAAAATTAACTGACAAATGGGTTAAATATTACAACACTATTTTTGATGATAATTTGAAGATAGAAGATATTAAATCATGGAATATATGCGATTATGTCAAAGATGAGGCAAGACCATATATGATGAACATACTTAACTTGCATAAGTTCTACAGAGATTTACCAGTATGTAAAAATGCAGAAGAAGTAGTTGAAAAATTAACAAAAGAATATGATGTGTATTTTGTGACAGATCCATTTACTAGAATGAGCTATAAATCAAAACATGACTGGCTACTAGAACATTTTCCATCAGTACCTAAGAAGAACATTGTATTTACTGGGAATAAATCAGTAATTAATACAGACTTCTTAATAGATGATGGAGTACATAATTTAGAAACATTTAAAGGAATTGGAGTATTGTACGATGCACCGTATAATAAAGAAGATGATAGATGGATTAGAGTGCATAACTGGCGAGATATTGAAAGAATATTCTTGATTGATACTAGGTGGCTGGAGAGTAATGTGTTGGAGGTTCTGAGAAATGAATAGGTGGTTGGTTACAAAACCAGATGGGCTTCAGTTAAAGCTGTATTATCCTAATATGGTAGCTGCGACTGAAAGAAATCCCAACTGTACTATAGAAGAATATATCGACCAAACTTATTTAAGATATGTAGGTAGTATTTTAGAGTCTGCTACAGAGTTCATTGTTGATTTTAAAGGTAGAAAACTGTATAAAATACCACATAACTCAGGATATATTTTAGTAAGATTAGCTTTTGATGAGGAAGATAATACATATTATGACTTCTTAGAATATCAGAGAAGAGATGAAAATACTATGATAACTCCGATTACATTTACGTGGAGCACACCTAAGGAATTTTATGAGTTGTTTTTAGAGGAGCCTGGTAAGAGTAAAGATTTTATAAGACTTTCAAATAGAGAGTTAAAGAAAATAAAACCTACTAAATTTTACAACAAGAATAACCGTGCATTTTGGTTTGATAAAAATGGATACTTCTACTATGCAGATAAATCAGCACTACCAGGCAAGAAGGATAAAGAAGAATATGAGAAGTTCAAAGATAATCCAAAAGCAGTATTTGTTAAATGGGATGTACCATTGAAACATTCATGGAAAATAGGATGGTTTGAATCATTTGATGTATTCATGGATGAATTTAAAAAGGTACAAGAAGAAACTCCAGTCTCATTTGCTACTCCTAGATACGATATATTGAGATATGGATATACAAAGAAACATCCAGACGATAGAGGTGCAATATTTAGATTTCCTCATTTCGATATAGAAAAGGAATATATAGTAGCAGACACTTTAAATGATAAGAGTAGATATCATAAAATGGCTGGTGCTTGGGCTAAAATGTTAGAAGGTAAAAAATATGCAGGTGATTGGTTTGACCAGATAGAGCTATTTGAAGATTTGATAAATAGGTATTATGAATATAGGAGCAGATAAAGTCTAGTTTTTGTTGGTTAATAGTAAAAATTAAATAAATTATTTAAAGGAGGACAAAATGAAAGATGTCATAACAATTCCATGTAAGGTACTCATAAGAGATTTTGATATTAAATTTTCTTATATAACTAAGAGAGATAACGACAAAGTAAGAAGTGCTAAAATATCAGCTACTACTAGAGATGAGGCAGAGTTTTGGTTTCATCAATGGGTAGAAAACTATAACAAACTAAAAGAATTCAAGGCATATTCTAACGTAAAAATCCTAGAATGTGTTGAAACAAACCGAAAAGTAATTGAGATATAATATCTTTCAACCACACCATCAAATCCTAGATAGATCTAGGTTGTTATAACTATATAGAGTATTAGCCATATAATATATAGTCCAACAAGCAAAGTGGTAAAAACGTAAAAATCACCACCCTAATATGGATTAGGAATACCAGCCATTGAGAGCAGTATGAGAAGATTTTCCTTACTTAGTTTAGGCAATCTAAATTGAGTAAGGTGATGAAGGTTGAATAATTTTTTAGATAGTTTACCAAACAACAAGGAGATTTTTGAATCATTTGTTGTTGCAAATTCAAAGATAAATAATGTTAGCTATAATAATCTACTATTATCAGTAAGTGGTGGTAGTGATAGCGATATTATGCTAGATATCTGCCACAGAGTAGATGTAAGTAAGAAACTTAAATACATATGGTTTGATACAGGGTTAGAGTATCAAGCTACAAAAGACCACTTGAAATACTTAGAAGAAAAGTACGATATTGAAATAATAGTAGGAAAACCAATTAAGGCAATCCCTACGTGCTGTAAAGAACACGGGCAACCATTTATGAGTAAATTTATAAGTGAGTGGATTAGCAGATTACAGAGGCATGATTTTAAATGGGAGGATAAATCATTTGAAGAATTGTACATAGAATATCCTAAATGCAAAGCAGCTTTAAAATGGTGGTGTAATGAGAACGGAGAAGGTAGTAAGTTTAATATTTCTTACAATAAATATCTGAAGGAGTTTATGGTAGAAAACCCTCCTACATTCAAAATCTCAAACAAGTGCTGTAAGTATGCCAAGAAGGATGTAGCACATAAATACAAGGACAAAAATAACATAGAATTGAGCATAGTAGGTGTTAGAAAAGCAGAAGGTGGTGCTAGGTCATCAGCTTATAAGAATTGCTTTACATCTAGCAATGATGTGTCTGACGAATATAGACCTATATTCTGGTATAAAGAAGATACTAAAAGGATATACGAGGATCATTTCAACATTAAACATAGTGAGTGTTATGATACATATGGTTTAAAAAGAACGGGATGCTCAGGCTGCCCATATGGTAAAGATTTTGAATTTGAGTTAGAAGTGATACAGAAATATGAACCAAAGCTATATAAGGCAGTAAACAATATTTTTGGAGATTCATATGAGTACACTAGAAAGTATAATGAATTTAGGGCAGAAATGAAAAATAGGCAAAATTAAATTCATTTAATTTACTGGGTAAATAGAGGGTGGCTTAGGCTATAAAATAACGGTTTCATAGCCCAACAAGGAGGATGAATAGATGAGTTGTGAAGATTTGATATTTGTAGGAATGAATGTGTTTGTGAAAGATCATGAAAGTGTATTATACGGATCTGTATTGACAGAGTACCGTGAAATAGGGTCGATAACAGTTAAGTACATATACGATAATGGAAATGTGCAGCTATCCAATGGAGGGATGTGTATCAATTTACATAAGTCAAATTTGATACCTACTTTAGACGATAATATTTTAGATATACTAAAGAGAAAAGAAGATGAAAAGGCACATCTTGAGTTGGAAATAATGGGAATAAAAGATTTTATAAATAAGACGATAAATACTAAGGTAGCAGAGTCAGAAATAGCTTGAGTCAATGAATCATGACTTTCCACAAGAAAGTTAAATTAGATAACATTATAGATCTCCAGGAGGAGATATAAATAAAAATTCTCCTCCTATTAAATTATTTAAAAGAAAGTGTTGACTTACTAATATAAAAGATATATAATACTAAATATAAAGAAAACAATAAAAACAAGGAGGAATAAGAAATGCCAAACTTTAATGAAACTACGAAGAAATCAAATGAAGAACTTATCAATGCAGCAGTTACAGAGATGAAGTATTACGGAGTTGCAGCTAACACTATTAAGAATGTAGTATCTACTACGAATAAGTTGGTAGACAAAACAGGTAAGAATCTACTGGATATCAAGATGAGGGACGTTAAAGACTGGCTTGCTTATTTACTCAATGAGAAGAATTTAAAGGCATCTACAGTAAATACTAATAAGAACTACATAAGTACATTTTATAAGTACCTCATGTCTACTGAGCTTACAGAAACTAATCCAGCATTAGCAATTCCAAATGTGGTCGAGAAGAATAAACAAGAAAAGGTTATCCTAGATAAGAAAGAGATCAAACAGACATTTAAAGAAATGAGTAGTATCATTCATACTGAAGGAGATTGGATACTTGCTAGAGACATAGTAGTACTCAAGATAGCATGTAATACAGGAATGAGGGAAAGTGAGTTAGGCGAGATTAAGATTGAAGATATCAACTTTGAAAATGGAGAAGTAATCCTAACTAATACTAAGAATGGTAAGAATAGACCTGTTTATTTCAATGATGAAATTATCAAATTAATTAAAAAGTATCTAAGCGTAAGAGTTGTAGAAAGTGAGTATCTTATCTGCAACAGGTTTGGAGAACAGATTAGAAACTCTAAGACATGGAATGAGATACTTAGAAAGTATTGTAATAAAGAAGGTGTAACGTTCCACTCACTAAGACATAGTGCAGCTACAATAATGATTGAGAATGGATCAGAGTTAATTGATGTATCTTCAGCATTGGGTCACTCTAGCGTGGATATCACCTATAGAACATATATCAAGACTGATAAAGAGAAGACTGAAAAGACAATGAAGAGATTGAACTTGTAATATAGATTGACAGAGATAATAGCCGAGTGAGACTAGGCATATGGAGGAGGAATTACATATATGAAGCAAGGTGACAGAGTAAAACTTAAGCAGGACTGGAAGAAGTTTTGCAGAGTGGAAGTTGGAACTGGCCGCGCTAAGAAGTTCGATGCTTGGCATAGATCAGGAGAAGTATTCGAGGTAGTAAGGACTACTAAGAGTGCATTATACGACCATACCATAGTAGTAGTTAGTCTTAATGGGAAAGAGTTAAATTATAG
The DNA here is from genome assembly GCA_051659885.1 of Cellulosilyticaceae bacterium. Classification (GTDB taxonomy): domain Bacteria; phylum Bacillota; class Clostridia; order Lachnospirales; family Cellulosilyticaceae; genus JAVVPO01. The sequence continues at coordinate 40,277 of JBOFPL010000203.1, read as the reverse complement.
CATGTATGAAGGTATGTTTGAGTTAGTAGAGCAGGAGGGACGAGTACAATGAAAAAATATATAATTACTATAACAATTCGGGTTGAAAAACTATTTGGGTATAAAAAGCATACGTTATCTGATATAGTTGAAACAGAAGATATTTCAGGTTGCATTAAGAAATTAATGGATGAGGCACGAGGAACGATTGAGAATAAGGGATATATAGAGGGAATAAACTACAAAGAAATTATTTAAATCAAATGCACATTTTATAGGAATATAGAGTGGCTAAATAGCTAGTAAATTAAAGGAATTTAAGAATAAGAAAATCTAAGTTTGGTTGAAAGTGAGGAAATATTATGAGCAGTTATAAAATTAAAGAAGTGAGAGACACAATTAACGAATTGACAGTATGTGGGGAATGTAATTACAAGGATTGTGACATGTGTGAAAACGTAATTGATTATGTAAAAGTCATTGAAATGTTAGAAGAATATATGGCTTTAAAAGTGCAATTCAATCAGTAAAATAATTTTTTGGAGGATTAGATGGATAATATTTTTAAAATACTTTTAGTAGCTTACATATGGTCTATGGCAATAACATGGGTAGCGCTGTTGCCTGGAACATTAAAAGCGGTAAGGCAGGAAGAGAAGTTTTTGGAAATGATTGATTGTATCAAGTGTCACATGTTTATATCTATAATTCCTTTGGCAAATGTATATGTAGCGTTAAGTGTGACTATTGAGTGGCTAGATGACTTGGCAGAACGATTAATAAATAAAAATTAGTATTTATAGGGTGGTGGGAACATTGGCGGTTATAGCTAGTATAATTGCATTTTGGATAATGTCAGCTGTTTATATGATATTTTTGTGTGTTTTCAAGTAATATGTGAACAATAAAATTTGACTTTGGTTGGAGGGTAGAAAGATGTTTAGATTGTATCATAATGAAAAAGAGTGTGAATTAAGAATTGAACCAGTTGGAAATTTGAGCTTAAAGGAATCTATTAATTATGACAATATTATTTATTATAATAATAATTATTATATTTGTAACGATAGGGAAAAGCTTAAATATCATGCAGATATGTTATTAGAAGAATGGAAAGAAAAAGCATCCGATAGACTGAACAAAGTAATTCAAACAAAAGTTAAGAATAGGTACAAGTAGGCTAACATGAAAGAACTCTTTTATAGGTTGAGAATAATTAAAATAATTTAAAAGGAGAATTAGAGATGAAAGAAATTAAAAAGTATACAGACATTGTTAGATATGGTAAAAGTGGAACACAAGAAGTTTTACAAAAAGGAGATTATATTTCAATCACTGAAAAAATTGATGGAGCTAATGCAAGTTTCTGCCTAGATGAATCTACAGGGATTGGTATTACAGCTTACTCTAGAAATAATCCTTTGGGTGAGCACAATACTTTAAGAGGGTTTTATGATTTTGTTGTTAATCAAGTAGCTCCAATTAAATATATGCTAAATTCTAACTACAGATATTTTGGAGAGTGGTTAGTATCACATAAAGTTGTTTACAAGCCAGAGCAATATGGTAAATTCTATATGTTTAGTATTTGGGATGATGAGAAACAAGAGTATTTATCTGATGATATCGTTAAATCAGAAGCAGAAAGATTAGGATTGCTAACAACTACATATTTCTATGAGGGAGAATTTATATCATTTGAACACATGATGAGTTTTGTTGGTAAGTCAGATAGAACGTTAGAGCCAAATACAGGTGAAGGTGTAGTGGTTAAAAACGTTTCATATAAGCGAGGAGATGGAAAACAAGTATTTGTTAAACTTGTTTCAGAGAGATTTGCAGAGGTACAAAAGCAAAAACTACCTAAAAATCCAAACATTGAAGATGAACATAAAGGTCTTATTGATACAGTTGTTACACTACCAAGAATTGAGAAGATTATACATAAGATGGTTGATGAAGGTATTTTGGGTGTGAGTTATGGAATTGAAGATATGTCAATAATTCTAAGACATTTAGGGAACTTGGTACATGAGGATATTGTTAAGGAAGAGTTTGAGTTAGTGAAACACCTAGAAGAGAAGATGTTAAAGAAAAAGATTGGAAAATCACTACCATTAAAAGTAAAACAAATTCTCAAAGAGCAAAAAAGACTGTAAGTAAAACGTGAGTTTCACAAGGAAGGAGAATAGCTATGGATTATAGATTAAAAGGTGAAGAAGCTACAGAATTTGGAGTAGATTTTGTTGTATTTGAAAGTGACCACAAAGAAGTGATTGATGATATTGAAAACAAAGTAAGTGATGCACTAAGAGAAATTGAGAATATTGAGGGAATTGACAAGATAGATAATTGTAAACAAGTTCTCCAAGAATTGTTAAGTAAGCTGTATTAGTAGATAAAAGGTGGAATTTATAGGAGGAGAGAATTAATGAGAAAATATGTATATAGGATTTATATTGCAAACAATACTGTGAATTGTGAGAAGCATCCTGTAATCTATGAAAATGAAAATTATATTTATTACAAGACTGCAAGAAAGCAATTATTGAGTTTTGTAATGAAGAGCGGAAATTATAAATGTCTTAATTCTATTAGTGAGTGTGATTTAAGAAGACTTAGGTATTTTGATTCAGTAGTATTACAAGAGCCAACAGAGGAAGAAATTGAGCTATGCAGGACTAGGGCAAAATGTGAAAGTAAAGAAAGGGAAATTAACAACTTAAAGAATAAGATGGATAACACCGAAAGAACACTTAACAACTGGAAAGTGCAGTTAAAACGCCTAGAAGAACATTAGTAGATGAAATGTGGTTTTTATCTGAAGTAAGAAACGAGGTGATTTTGAATGAAAATTAAATTTGAAAATGGTAGTGTCATAAAAACCATTGATAGTCAAGACAATTGCAGGGGTAAAAGTGCAAAAATTTTCTATGACTTATCAGACGGAGAAGATCATGAGGTTTTATCTAGTTTGGACGTAAATACTGGAGAGATAGAGGTCTTAGCCGTTGATGGTCAATGGATTGAGTAGAAGGTAAAACAAGAGTTTTGTACTCATGGAAGGAGAAAATAAATGAAAAATAAACCACTAAATAAGGCAAATTTGGAACGATTGCATACTGAAATAAAAGATTATCCAGGAATGAAGCCAGTTAGATTTACAAGAAAAATGATTGACGATTTAATTGAGAAGTACCCTTATCATTCTATGACGGAGAATAAGTATTGTTGTAGAGGATTAGATCAATGCTGCTGGCAAGAACTATATGAGGAAGGTATATGGTTTTATTCCGAGGAGCAAGTGATTAGTAGTACTAAACGTACCGTCACAGGAGTCAAAAACTATCTATATACATATGGTAGAGTTTGGATGTTAGAATCAGATGGAAACGTAGAAATCTTTATATATACTAGAGATGTAGCAGGTAGAGATTATTGGATTTGTATGTCTGATACAGAGTTTTAAATTAATTAAATTATTTAAAAGAAAAGCTTTACAAACTTAAAAAAGTTTCGTATAATAATAAATGTAAGAAGCAGCAAGACAGGGAGGACAAAGTTGGATGAGATGGCCAATTAAATTAATTAAAAGCGAGGAATTATAAATGGCAAATCAAAACGTAGTAAAGCAACAAACTTTTGGAAGATATGATGTATGTGGAACAGTTAAAGGATTAGGAGCTGACTCGATTCAGTTACAAACAAAAGGTAAGAACAATGTAAACTGGGTAATGAATAAGCTAAACCTAAGACTTGATGATGGTCAGGGTGGATCATTCTTCATGAATACACAAGATGGTTTTGATATAATTAAAGGTAAAGATTTATATATGCAAGACCAAGATGGAAATCAGCTAGTGATTAAATTTGGAGATAGGACAAATGAGCACGTACTTGAAAGAATTGCAGATAGATCATTCATCAAAGTAGGATATGATGTAGCAACGATTAAAGATGAAAATGGCAGAGAGTATCCAGGGTGGTTATACAAACAGTTTACATGTGTATTTGATATGATTGGATGGCTTAAAGAAGTATTAGAAGAAGATATGCTTGTAAAATTCTCAGGCAGTTTAAGAATGAATACATATAATGGTGAAACAAATTATCAATATGAAATCCAAAGAGCTTATATCCAACAGAAAGGCAAAGAGCTACCAGAAGGATTTAAAGGATTAGAAGCAGGGTTCAACTTCACACAGACTATGTTACTTGATGAAAATAGTGTAGATATTAGCAAGCTTGACGAAGAAGGTGTTGTATGTGTTACAGGATACATTTACACATTAGAAAATAAGAAAGATGCTAAAGGTGGAAAAGTTACATATAAGGATGATGAGGGTAAAGCAAGAAATGTAAAAGTTCCAAAAGTGTTCCCTATGCAGTATGTAGTACGTGGTGAGGATGAAAAGAAAAAGGAAACAGTTAAGAAATTAGTAGAGAAATTCTTAATGGTCGAAGAAGGAACGGTAAAGAAAATTACAATGAATGGTAAATTCAAACAAGGATTTATTAAGAAGTCACTTACTGAGGCAGATTTAACTGAGGAAATGAGAGAATTAATTGAACTAGGCTTATATGATATGGAAGAAGTGCTCAAGATGAACTCAGGTGGTGATAGGGTCAAAGAATTATCATTGCATAGACCACTTATTGAAAAAGATAAGGATGGAAACTTGAAACTAGATATTGATGTTAAAACTTATGTTCCAGATGATATCCACATGAATTTAGTAGAACTTGATGAGGTTGTTAGAACAAATAATACTGCTAGTGGTACAGGAGTAAGTGTATCAGCAGAAGATGAAGACTTATTAAGTGAGTTAGATGATCTATAAAATTACATATAATAAATAAATTATTTAAAAGTTACACAGAGATTAAATGAGCCTGTGAGATGATGGCACTATATTATACATATAAATGGAGGAATTTAACATGGCATTATCAAAAAAATGGAAAAAACCAGAACAAATCATTCAAGCATTAAAAATCTGTATCTACGGGGAAAATGGATGTGGCAAATCACTTGTAGGACTAATGTTCCCACAGGTTGCGGTAATAGATTCGGAGGCTAAAGTAGGAACCTATGTAGATGATCCAATTAAAGGTGTAAATATTATCGGGGTAGCTGATACATCGGATTACTATGACTGCATTGAGATTACAAAAGAGATTGTAGAAGATAAGACAAAACCATGTGAAACATTACTTATAGACTCAGAAACAAAAGTATATGATGCTTTATCTGTATCATGCATGGAAGTAGAAGAAAAACGTGCAGAGAAGAATAAAAAAGATGTTACAGATCAAGTGGTAAGCCAAAGAGGATATGGGAAAATCAAGCTTAATGCAGCTAGACTATCGGCTTTAAAAGCAGCAGCATCATCAAAAGGAATCACAGTTGTAGTAACTGCCCATATTGAAGATGTTATGAGTGGGACTGGAGAAAATCGTGTTAAGGTAGGAGAAAGACCAGCCCTAAGAAAAAAAGCAGAGCATGACTATGATTGCATCATTAAAGTTGGTAGAGAAAAGGATTTGGCTACTGGTAAATTTAAATTTATTGCTACAATCGAGAAGGATACTACAAATAGTTTCAAACTTGGTGAAAAAGTTGATTATACTTGGGTGGATGAGCATACGCCAAATACAGTAATCTACGATAGATTAAAACATAAGATTGAAAAAACATCAGTAGGAACTAGGGGAGAGTCATCATATGCGGGGGCAGTCGATGGGGCTATTGAAAAAGGTTCGGCAGAAGCAAAGTCTGCTGATGACATTATCAATGAGTTTGCTGAATTATTTAAATCACTAAAAGATATTGGAGATAATAAAGCAGCAATTCAAAAACTACTAGCTGATAATGAAGTTAAATCATATAAAGATCATGCAACGGTAGATAAGCTTCAAATCGTAGTAGCAGCTATGAAAGAATTACCTACTGCATAATTACATAACTAGGGCTGAGATAGCCCTAGAAGCTCCTAAAATCACTTTAGGAGTTTCTAAGACTATCTCATAGTCAATCTATATAAGGAGGGATAGAGTGAATAAAAAAGCAAATGATAGATTGCTCACATGTCAAAATGTAGATTGTAAGCAAAAAGTACTATTGTCTCAAATGATTATTCATCAAAGAGAGAATAAGAGTGGTAAAACAATCATAGAGAGATACTGTTGCCAGGAATGCTATGACAAAGTAATGAAAGCTAGAAATGACAAGATTGAGCACGATAAGTGTTATGATTATATAAGATATCAAATTTTACAATATCCAGAAGGAAGATTACTACCTACTCACATAAGGAATAGACTGACTAGTTTGACTCAGGGGAAGTATCAACATAGAGGAAAGCTAATTGATAGGGTTTATACATATGAACAAATCTATAACACACTACTTGTATCTAAAGGAAATATCCAAAAGGGTATGAGGGCAAATGAATTTAAGGATGACTCACATCTCAGCAATTATATCTTCTCTATTATTATTAACAATATTAATGATGTAGTGCTTAGGATGGAGAGAAAAATTAAAGCAGATGAAAAGTTAGATACCGTAGTGATTGAAATGAATCATCATGAGTATGTTAGAAAAGAAAAGAGTAAAGTAGCAAATAAATTAAAGGACTTATTTTAGGAGGCGTAATATGCAAAAAGTAGTATCATTCAAAGCAGAAAGTTTATTTAGATTATCAGAAGAGATTTCAGAATACATAAAAGAAAATAGTATGCACGTAGATAATGTAGCAATTATCAATGGGTACGAGTATGAAGCATTGGTGACAGTGCATAAGATCCATACAGATTGTTTCTAGGAGGTATATATGGCAGAAATTTTAACCTGTGAAGCTATTAGCAATGAGATGTTGAGTATTGAGATTAATGTTGTGGCTTCACTATATGCAAATCCTGAATTAATACTAGAACATTCAGAGATAAGAAGAATAATGTTTAAATCTCCTATGTGGAAATGTTATTACACGATATTTGAGAAACTGATTGAAAAGGGTGCCACTGTGATTGACCAAATAGCAGTAGAAACTATGCTAGGACAGTCTGGCAATGAGAAATTAAAACAAGTATATGATCAAGTAGGAGGATGGAATAAGATATCAATTCCTATGGACGTTGTAGAGACTGAAAACTTCTCAATGTGGGTAGATGAATTAAAGAAGCATAGTAGCTTATATGACTTCATTAAGGATTGTACACTTACTACTGACCATTTAAAGAGTACATTTGGAGATTTTGATAGCAACGATGTGTATGATTACATATCAGCTAAAGTAAATCACGTTTTTATTAATAGCAGTAATAGTGGCAATGTAAAAGTGTACAATATCATGGATGGAATAGAAGCTATGATTGAAAAGGCAAATGAAGGTATATTTGCAGGGATACCATATGACTCACCTATTCTATGTAATGATACTGCTGGATTGTGTTTAGGCAATATATATCTTGTAGCAGCACATTCAGGAGTAGGTAAATCATCCTATGTACAATATTTCTTCTTGCAGACATACATAAAAAACCAAGAGCCAGTTTTAATCATTGTAAATGAACAAAGTCTACAGGACTGGCAACGTAGCTTATTAACTATAATTATCAACCAGGAATTAAAACCTAAGAGGGCATTTAATAAGGCTAGATTTAGATTTGGGAAGTTTACAGATGAAGAAAAAGAACTATTAAAACAAGCTACTGAGATATTGCAGGAGAAAATAAGCAAGGGACTTATTAATATCTGTCCATTAGAGAAATATACTTCTGGAGCTGTATGTAAACTTCTAAGGAAATATGCAGCATTAGGAGTTAAACATTTCATCCTAGATACTCTTAAAAAATCTACCGACAAAGGTAATAATGTACAGACATATGAATCCATGATGGATGATTGTGTGGAGTTTGATAACATTTGTAAAGAGAGTGCATTAAATCTTAATTTAATCGTTACGGCCCAGTTGGAGAAATCTAATTCATCTAATAAGAGGTTCCTAAATTCTAGTGCGATAGGTATGTCACGTAACATCATAGATACAATGGCAGTTGTGCTATTAATGCGAAGAGTATGGAGTGATGAAAAGGGTGCAGGTGCTAGGAATGAGATAAAGGTAAGGAAGCCAATTAAGGGGACTCAGAGTGGAGTAGAGATTACATTAGACCCAAGTAAAGAATATATGGTAATGTTCAAAGAGAAAAACAGACTAGGATCAGCAAATGATTATCAAATAGTATATGAAGTAAATTTGGGAACTTTGCAATTTAAAGAAGTCGGGATAACTGATATCTCAGTTGATTAATACATAAGTTTAACACAAAGTGAAACTATTTAAAAGAGGGCATGGCTATGAAGAGGATAGATAGAACTGGAGAAGTTGGCTGCAATAAAGAGGGGCATAAGATGTGGATAATAAGATATAATACTGCACTAGACATAGACGTTGAATTTGATAACAGGTTTGTAGCCAAAGGAGTTAGATACGAATGTTTTAAGAGTGGAAGCATTAAAAACTATATGTCCCCATTGGTATGTGATATTGGGTATATGGGTGTAGGAGCATATAAATCGAGGGAAGAAGGAGTCAAGACGAAAGAGTATCAAATGTGGCTAAATATGATACATAGATGTTATGATAAGAATAAATTACTAGAAAGACCCACATATATAGGTTGTACGGTTTGCGATGAATGGCATAACTTTCAAAATTTTGCTCAATGGTATAACGATAATAAATGGACAGATGAATTAGTTTTATCTCCAGATAAGGATATCTTATGTCACGGTAAAAGCAAAGTTTACAGTCCTGATACGGTATTATTGGTAGATAATAGGATTAACATTTTGTTTACAAAACATGATAGTGCTAGAGGTGAATATCCGATAGGCGTAAGTGCAATTGGTAAAACACCACGATATCAAGCAGATTATGCTGAGATGGGCAAAGACACATATTTGGGGTTATACAATACTCCAGAAGAAGCATTTGAAGCATATAAATTATTTAAAGAAAAATACATAAAACAGGTAGCCGATGAGTATAAAGCTAAATATCCTAATTTCCCAGAGAGATTATATGTGGCTATGTATGAATATGAAGTAGATATTAATGATTAAGCCTGATGAATGTGGAGGAAAGAATGAATGGAAGAGATTTGAAAACATATTTGGTAGATAGCGATAGGGTGGTAGACCTATTGGATGTCCTAGGAATGCACTCTATTAAATCTTATGGAGGATACATCCAATGTGGGTTACCTGATTCATCAAATTCTCAAGGTGTTACGGTAAGAATCCCCAGTCTATATATTAAGTCCTATGCTAGAGATATGTCCAGTAAATTCGGTGCCACTGATATATTTGACCTTGTAGAGTATTGTACAGGGAAATCAGGGATACCATACGTACTAAATTTTTTAGGTATTTCGAGTATAGATGCACAATCCACTAGAGTCAATGATGGATTGGATTTGTTTAGAAAAGCAAAGAGAAATAAGAAAAGTCAGCGACAATCAAAGGTTTATTTAGAAGAAAATATTCTAAATAAGTATGAGAAGTTTACGCATATGGATATGGTTTCAGATGGACTATTCCCATCCACGTGTGAGGAGTTTGAAGTAGGATACGACCTAGTTAGTGAAAGGATTACATTTCCACACAGGGATTGGCAGTCAGGAAGGATCTTGGCTATCATAGGTAGGACTACAATAAAAGCATTTAAAGAATTAAATATAGCCAAGTATTTTACAATAGCTGGTATAGGGTATGCTAAGACAAACAATTTATATGGATTATGTAAGAATAGAGAAGAGATAGCTAAACAACGTAAAATAATCCTAGTAGAAGCTGAGAAGAGTGTTATGAAACTATGGCAAGGTGGAATTAGGTATGCAGTCTCATTAGGATGCCATGAGGTTTCTAAGATTCAGATTGCTATTTTAATGATGTTGGGACTAGATGAAATCACTGTTTCATTCGATGCAGATGTCCCTATGGAACACATAAATAAGGTATGTAGGGAGTTAAAAGGTGCAGCTAAAGTAGTTAGCTATATCTATGTAGGAGATATAAAAATATATCAACCAAAGGAGTCTCCAGCAGATAAAGGAATAAAGAGGTTCAATGTGTTATATAAAATGAGAAAAGTATGGGAGGAAGAAGTGGATGGCTGAGAGAGAAAAAGTTATACTACCAAAAGCGATTACAGATAAATATGGAGATATGCCGAAACTATGGTCTTACTCAAATATTTCAAGTGTAGGGAAAGGATGTTGCCCCTGGGAATACTACCTCTGTAGAATTGAAAGAGTAGATCAAATAGACGGGATATATGGAATTTTAGGGTCGATTTACCATGAGTGCCTAGAGGATTACTATAATGGTAAAATTACATTTGAAGAAATGAAAAGTAAATTCTTGATGGATTACAATATAGTTGAGATGGGAGAAGTTAGGTTTCATTCAGATGAGGACACACACAATCAACGTAGTGCTAAGTACAGGGAGAATATCGTACACTTCTTTGAGAATTATAAACCAGTAGAGAGCAAGGTTGTGTCTGAGGCATTTATCGCATTTGAGATAGCAGGGGTAGTAATGATAGGGTATATAGACCATATTTCAAAAGAAGATGATATATGGCACATTGTAGACTATAAGACATCTAGTAATGGTGAATTTAAAGGTGATAAGTTAAAAGACAAAGCACATCAGCTACTAATCTATGCCTATGCTTTAAATCAGATTAAAGGTATTCCATTTGAGCAGATGAAATTGTCATGGCTCATGGGAAAATATTGTGAGATAGATATTACATATATGATTAAAAGTAAAAAGGAGCCGCAACATAAGACTATGATTTCAGAGAGGGTTGAGTGGGTAGCTAAATGTAAAACCCAATTAAGAAAAGATATCATTAGATATTACCCTGATATAACTGAAATGGAAGTAGATATTATGATGGAGCAATGTATAGCTGATAATAACTTAGATAGCCTATGTGAAGAGATTAAAAATAACTATGTATTAAGGGATCACTACATAACAATTTATCCTACAGAAGAAAATATTAAAGAATTAGAGGAATATGTAGCATCACAAGTAGCCGAGATTAATCGTAGAGGATTAACTAAACAAGATGCTGCTAACTGGGAACGTACCAAACCTATCGAATATGTAAACGAGTATGGTAAAACAGTTAGTGATAGTTTCTATTGCAGTACGCTATGTGGTGCCAGAAAAGAGTGTAAGTATTATAGAGAATACATAGATAGTTTAAAGAGCTTTAGTCAGCGTATAGAGGAAGATACAGATAAAGATTTACTTGCTGAATTAGAAGATTTGATTTAATAAATTATTTAAAGGAGAAAAGTATGAGTGAAAGAATATTAATACACGAGACATACCATAAGCATACATATGACTCAAATATTTATATGACTGATAGTGATACGTCTATTGAAGACTATGCTAAAAGAGCTGTGGAATTAGGGCAAAAAACCCTATCCACAGTGGAGCATGGGTACTGTGGGAGATTCTTAGTGGACTATGATATAGCTAAGAAATATGGACTTAAATTAATAATAGGGGCAGAAGCATACTGGGTAAATGACCGATTAGAGAATGACAAAACTAATAATCATATACTTATTATGGCTAAGAATGAAAATGGTAGACAATGGCTTAATGAGGTATTATCCCAGGCAAATGAGACAGGGTTATTTAATGGTAGACCTAGAGTAGATAAAGAATTACTCATGCTATTACCTCCTAACGATGTGTTTATTACATCAGCCTGTATAGGGTTTAACGGGTATGGATATGAGTATTCTGAGGAAATGATTAAATGGCTACACGAAAGATTCAATGATAATTTTATGCTTGAAGTACAATACCATTATTCAGATGCACAAAAGAACTACAATAAGTTCTTGCTTAATATGAGTGAAAAGTATGGAATAAAAATTATCATGGGTACAGATAGTCATATGATAGATGATTCCCAAAGCATAGACAGAGATGATTTATTGGCAAGTAAGAATATCACATATGCCGATGAGGATGGATGGTTCATGGATACACCTGATACGGATACTGCATATAGTAGGTTTGTTAAACAGGGGGTGCTGTCATCGGATCAAATTATTAATGCTATAGAGAATACAAATATTGTTCTTACATTTGATGAGTTTTACTTTGATAAAGAGCCGAAGATGATTACACTTTATCCTGATAAGACACAAGAAGAAAAAGACCGTATTTATAAGGAGCTAGTTGTAGCTGGATGGAACGAATACAAAAAGACTGTACCAATAGAGAGACATCGTGAATACATGGATGCCATAAAGGAAGAAGTAAAAGTAGTAGTAGATACTGGTATGGCAGATTATTTTATATTTAACCACTATATGATTAAAAGAGGAATTGAAAAAGGTGGTGTAATTACTCCTACAGCTAGAGGGTCTGCTTCATCATTTTTTACGAATACATTGCTAGGTTTCGGTACAATGGATAGACTTTATTCTGATGTTAAGCTATTCCCAGAAAGATTCATGAGTACGGCTAGAATTTTAGAAAGTAAGAGTTTGCCTGATATAGATTTCAATTTAGCTACACCACATATATTTGAAGAAGCTCAAAAAGAAATACTTGGTGATGACCATAGCTATCCATTTATTGCACTAGGTACCCTTAGACCAAAAAGTGCTTTAAAAATGTATGCCCGTAGTCAGGATTTAGATTCTGATATTGCACAAGCTATTTCAGACCAAATAGGGAAATTTGAACATGATTATAATAAAGCCGAGGATGATGCCAAAGAAGATATCCATTTACTCGATTACATAGATGAGGAATATCATCCATACATAGAAGCAAGTGAGAAATATCTAGGAATTATTATGGATAAGAAAAAAGCCCCATGTGGATATTTATTATATAACGGAAGTATACGTAGGGAATTTGGATTAATTCGTATTAAGCCAACAAAGGGTGATGATGTATTATGTGCAAACATAGAAGGTGCTACGGCTGATTTTTACGGATATGTAAAAAATGATTTACTGAAGGTGACAGTCCATTTATTAGTGCAGAATATATGTAATAGGGCAGGTATTCAAAGACCTACATCAAAGGAATTGCTTAGTATAGTGGATGGAGATAAGGATACATGGGACATATATGAAAAAGGATTAACCTGTTTGGTAAATCAAGTTGATGGTGATGGAACAAAAGCAAAGGCTATGAAATACAAGCCAAAGAACTACTCAGAGTTATCTGCACTGGTGGCCGCGATAAGGCCTGGTTTCAGATCGTTATACTCAAAGTTTGAAAAAAGAGAGGCTTATGACTTTGGAGTAAAACAAATAGATGATTTATTACAAACAGAGTCATTCCCATATAGTTATCTATTATATCAGGAGAATATCATGGTAATGCTTAACTACACAGGTATTCCTATGTCAGAATGCTATGATGTAATCAAAGCAATATCAAAGAAAAAAGTTGAGAAAATCCGAAAGGTAAAACAACAGTTCTCAGATGGGATGACAGAAAAGCTAAAACAAGCTGACCCAAATATTACAGAAGATAGAGTACATAATATCATTGATACTATGTGGACTGTTATTATTGACGCAGCTAGATATTCTTTTAATTCATCACATAGTCTTGCATATGCTATTGACTCAATCTATGGGGCATGGCTGAAAGCACACTATACATATGAATTTTATGAAGTGGCATTGCAGATGTATTCAGATCAAGGTAAGAAAGATAAGGTAAACCAGCTTATTAAAGAAATGAAAGAAGGATTCGGTATTGATTTAGGTGAATTCAAGTTTAGGGCAGATAATAGGGCATTTAATATAGATAAAGAAAACAAAATGATTCATCCATCTATTCTATCTATCAAGAACATGAATTCAAAGGTAACCGAGGAACTATATGAAATGAGAGATACACAATACGATAGCTTTATAGATGTACTTATCCACTTACTAGAAAACACTATTTTAACTAAAACCCATATCAATATTCTAATTAAGATAGGATACTTTAGCGAGTTTGGTAAAAACAAAAAACTAGATATGATATACGAACAATTCCAAACCACCTACAAAAAGACCCATACAGAAAAAACAAAAGTGAAACGTAGAGAAACGATGATTGAGTTTGAGATGAATGCAGAAGACAAAGCATATTCTGTGTCAGAGCAGCTACAACATGAGCTAGACTTGTTAGGATACTGTATTACCACATATCCTCAATTGAAAACTAATAACGTATATATGGTTAGTGATTTTGATAACAAGTATGGTGTCAAGTGTAAATTATACTCAATCAAAAATGGGGAGACGACTAAATATACTGCGTATAAGAATGACTATGACTTTAATCCATTTGCTAAGGGTACACTACTGCAACTAAATGAGTATGTAGTAAAAAGAAATGGTGTAGACCTTGCCATGAGGTCTTGGAAGGTGATAAAACAGAAATAAATTATTTAAAGGAGAAAAGTATGAAAAATGAAAAGTTAAAAATAAAAGCTGAATGGTGTTTTTGTTCATGGCCTAAGAGAAAACAATCTGAGGAGGCAGAATATAAGATAGCAACTTTTTTAATTACAGAGATTATCAATGGAGATGGTAAACTTACAGTAGGAAATAAGCAATCTGTTAAAGGATTTATGCCACCACTAACGACAAAGGATGAATATACTATTCAATTAGATTATATAGGGGAAGACCCTACGTATGGGCCACAGTATAAGATTGCATACATAAATGCTGAGTATGATATCAAGACCAACTCAGATGCAAAGGTTTTTCTTGAACGTATCTTAACCGAAGTACAATTCAAGAATGTTATGGAAGTGATATCTGATCCACTAGAAGTTATTTCTAGTGGAAACATAGATGAATTGTTAAAGGTGCCAGGTATAGGAGAAAAAACTGCACGTTCAATCATTGAAAAATATAATGATGCAAAGGACTACTCTCAGATATATATTCAGTTAGCTAAGTATGATTTTTCAGAAAACATGATTAATAAATTAATTAACAAATACAAAAGCCCAGAGCAAATAGCCAAAGTATTAAGAGATGACGTATATCAGCTTACATCTATTCCAGGGATAGGTTTTGTTAAGGCAGATGAAATATTCCTAGATGGTGGTGGGCAACCTAAGTCACCTAAGAGAATTTATGCTTATATCATGCACTATCTAAGTGAACAGGCACAAGCAGGAAACTCTTGGGTGCAATCTAATATACTTGCCCATGAGGTCTATAATATCTTTGGAAGAGATTTAGATAAAGCTATATTCGGTGGTGTTATTAGAGAACTAGAGTCTAATGATACGATAAGATACGATAGAGAGAATAAAAGAGTCGGGCTGACTAAATACTATAAACTAGAAGTAGCTATTGCTAGAGAATTAAAACGTATAGCTGGTGGTGAGACATTGCCATATTCTGAGACATGGGAGAATACAGTAGATGATATTGAACAAGGACAAGGATGGAAATATACAGATGAGCAACACGATGGTATTAAAACTATTTTAGATAATAGCTTAGTGGTGGTTACAGGTCTTGGTGGTACTGGTAAAACTACATTAATTAATGCGGTAACAGCTATTTACTCGGATATGTACGCCATTAGGCAATGTGCTCTTTCTGGGTGTGCTAGTCAGCGTATTGCACAGGTAAGTGGATATGAGAGTGCCACCATACATAGAACATTGGGCTATAGTCCAGCAGAAGGTTTTGCTTATAATGAGTCTAATCAACTTGATACTGATGTAGTTATCCTAGATGAGGCTTCTATGGTAGGAGGATATTTGTTCCTATCACTATTAAAAGCGATCAGAACAGGTACAAAACTTATTATATTAGGAGACTATGGACAGCTAGAAAGTATTGGTGAGTGCAATGTATTCTTTGATATATTGGCAAGTGAACTACCGATTGTAAAATTAACACAGGTACACAGACAGGCAGCTGCATCTGCAATTATTTCCAAGTCAAAAGCTATTCGTGAAAAGAAGCAACTATTTGATAAAGAGTATCGTGGCAGGGATATTTTAGGAGAACTACAAGACTTAGAATTAAACATTGATGATAAAACAAAACTGCAAGGATATGCCGTAAAACAATATCTCATACACTCTAAAAAACAAGGTATAGATAATGTAATGGGGGTTACTCCAATGCGTGATAGAGGGCAGTTATCTTGTTATAATCTAAACTGTTTAATACAGGATAAGCTTGAATTGAAGAGGGATAGGTTTATCTTAAAAAAGATTAGCCAGAATATGTCATACCGATTCTATGTAGGTGATAAGGTAATCAATATTAAGAACAACTATAATATGAAAGATAGTTTTGGCAATAAGATTGAAGTATTTAATGGGAACGTAGGTATAGTTCAATCTATCACAGGTGACAAAATGATAGTTAGATTTACAGGAATGGGAGACATCATGTATAGTAAATCAACAATAGATCAACTAGAATTGGCTTACTTCGTAACAATCCATAAATCACAAGGTTCACAAGCACATACTGTAATTACAGCAGTTGATTATTCGGCATTTAAGATGCTATCCAACGAGTTATTATATACTGCTATTTCAAGAGCACGCAAGTATTGTATCCTAGTTGGAGAAAATGCAGCTATTAGAATGGCAATTAGCCAATCCAGTAGCACAAATAAGAACACATATTTGAGAGATTTATTGAATCTAAATTAATTAAATTATTTAAAAGATTGTATTGACTTATAAAGACAAGCGTGATAATATATTAGACATAAGGGAGGTGATAACAACATGGGCATTTACACAAAAGCAATTGCACTACTGGTAGCAGGATGCCTAACGATAGCAACCTGTACACTGATTAAAGAGTTTGATTTAAGAGGGATATACTTCACAAGAGTATGTGGGTGTGGGGATTATAAAGAAGGGTACATAGACTTAAATAAAGGTCAGAAATCAATAGAAGAAAATTGCTTGAGCTGTTCTTCATTTGATAGGATAGACTTAGAAAAGCAAGACTAGAAAGGATGATTTTTTGAAATTACATAAGATAGGTATGTTAGGAGCGTTACTATTAGCAACTAACTACAATGTTCAGGCAGTAGATACCAACGCTATGATGAAAGATAGGTACAGCATTGAGTCTGAACATGACAAGGAAAATGAGTACATAGAGATCCAAGTAGAACTCACATTTTATACGGAGTTAGCATCGTGTAATGGCAATGATAGCAAGCTAACTGCAAGTGGAGAAAAGCTTAATTCATCTACCATAGCAGTACCTAGAAAAAAGAATTCTACTAAACCAGTATTCCCATTTGGTACAAAGGTTGATATCGAGGGATATGGCGAGAGAGTTGTAATGGATACAGGTAGCCCTAAGTACTTAAAGGTAAAAAGTGATGGTACATATATCATAGATGTATTTGTCCCTAGATTAAAAGGTGAAAACGATGATGCATATAGAAAACGAATATCAGATATGGGCAGAGTAGAATCTACTGCAAAAGTCTATATTAACCAATCAAATTATTTAAAAGGAGAATGATTATATGTTAAATTTGAATGAGATTAAAGAAGGTATGAGAGTAGTTGTAGTGGGTGGTTGTGAGTCGGAATTTATCAGTTTTGGAGAAAAAGGCACTATAAAGTGGTGTAGCGAAGGTTGGCATATTGTATTTGATGAATACAATAGTGTTAGACATAATTGTGGTGGATATTGCGAAGAGGGTCATGGATATTGGTTAATGAATTATAACCCAGTGTATTTCGACTTAATTAGCGAATTTAAAGCTGGAGATAAGGTAGTCGTTACAAAAGAGAAGTTTATTAATGAAGGTAAAATGACATATGATGACTTCCTTGATTGTGAGATCGGCAGAAAGCAATCTAAACAAGGATATCTAAAAGTTGGCGATATGCGAGATGGGAAAGTGTATGTATATGGTATGGAACATAATTATAAGTTTAGCCCAAAAGAATTAGAGTATTACATAGAACCTAAATCAGAGCCTATCAAAGTAAAAGTAGGAGACAAAGCGATATTCTACAATCATACATGTACAGACATTCCACTTAGCCTAGATACTGAATTAGAAGTGTTTGATATGGATGAAGAGTACATACAGTTAGTTAAACACTCAGATAGAGTAAATTTAGCTATAGAAGTTAAGATTGAAGATTTCAATAAATGTTTCAAATTAGCAAATCCACAATGGACTAAATGGGGATATTTAGATGATGGAACACTGTGGAGACAACGTGGCAATGAAATAGAGGTCAAGTTAAGAGGCATTAAAGCTAGAGCAAGATGTGCAGATGGGGATGAGTTTGACTTAGCTACAGGTCAGAAGATTGCTCTACTGAAACTTGAAAACAAGCTGGCAGAAAAAGAGATTGAGAAAAATAATAAGAAACTAGCTGAATTAATTAAATAGGGAGGAGTTATTGTTATGAGTAAACAAAACATTGACGTAGCATTAATGAATATTACTATACAAGATAAAGAGAGATTAATTAAGGAGCTGCTAGAAGAGATCAAGGATCAGGATACTGACATCTATAACGAATACATAGAAATGATTAAGGTTATGGGTAATTAAATTATTTAAAAGAAATATATTGACTAAAATATCAGAATATGGTATTCTAGTCTTACAGAAAAGCAAGAGGCAAAAGAAAGATTTTATCAGAATAGGAGGTATATTAATTGAGAGATGTTAATCGGATTGATAAAGTATTAGATCAAATCAGCAAACTTTGGCACACCGATAATTGCAAGGATTTAAGATTGTGGCAATTAATGTGTTTACTAGAAAATAGGGCTAAGGAAATGTACAAGGTAGATGATGTTTGGGAATTAGAAGATGGACACTGGCTTTGGGTAATAGATGATTTAAGAACAAGTTATTTAATAGGTAGAAAGTAAATTTTATATTAAATAAATGGAGGGTTTGGAGATGAGTATATCTAATTATTATGTAATGAATGATGAGTCTGAAGAAAAGGTATTAATAACCAAAGAACAAGCTGAAGATAAGCTAGGAGAGTGTGGAGTATATAGTCTTGAAAGTTATTTAAGTTGCTTCGGGGAAGATGAACTAGAGATAAATGCAAATAAGTATGGATTAATTATGGGTGGTGTATATTTGCCACATAATTCAGTTGTGCCAATTATAACAGATACATTTGATGATTTGGTTAGCGAAGATGACATCAATAAGCTACTTACAAGAGAACTAGTCTTATGCGATTATGTAAATGAATTGATATCTGTAGTAGCATTAAACATTATGAGGAATGAATTAGAAAACATGATGAACGATGTAAACCAAAGAATTTCTGATTCAGATAGTAAAGAATAATGGAATATTTCATAGGAGGTATTTGTATGAGAGAGTTATTATTATCTAAAGGGTTTGTATTTAATGATTACGATTATGCAAATGAAAATGTTTATGAGTACTGGCCAGAAAATGGAGATGAAAATATACCAAAGATAGCAGCCATATTTGAATTTACAGACGATGGATCAGAAGCAGATTTACTCCTATGTTGTGATGAAAATTTTACAGAATTTACAGCTTGTTGTTATACTGAAGAAAAACATTTTACTAAGGATGAGTTTGAAAGACTCGTTAGGAGAATGTAATATGTTGGATAGATGGGAAGTAACTATTACAGATGATTATGGATGGAAGATTGAAATAGACGACTTCTTAGAACTACTAACAGATGATATAATTGAGAAACTAAAGAGTAGTTTTTATACAATATTCTATGATGAAGATAAGCAGGAATACTGGACGTTCAAGTTTGGTATTGATGGCGTGTGGTTTGAAACTACTGAAATTGATATTGATAATGAGATAATATGGTTAAAGGCAGAGCATTATTGTTACTCTGTCTGCTAGAGGTGATGTACAAAATGAGTAGAGAGAGCTTTGCAGGTAAGAAGTTTGGGAGACTAATAATTCTTGCAGACGCAGAAGACAGAGGTAAGCACAGGTTTGTACTGTGCAAATGTGACTGTGGAACAACTAAAGAGATTAGGCTTGATCGCATTAAATTAGGGAGGGTTAGGTCATGTGGTTGTTTAAGACGGGAGATGAGGTCGGCGGCAATTAAAAATCCAAACAAACCAAAGAGATTAAAAGAGGGAAGTCCAGAACTCTTAGAAATTAGAAGGAAGCATTTAATAGAGCTTGGCAAGAAGAATTTAATAGATGGAACAAATATTTCTCTGATAAATAACAACAGGCTTATGGCTACAAACAAAAGTGGCACAAAAGGGGTTAGTTGGTATTCCCCGACTAGCAGGTGGCAGGCAACGATAACTTTTAAAAAAAAGCAATATCACTTAGGTAGGTATCATAACATAGAGGATGCAATAGCTGCCAGAGTAAAAGCCGAAGAACAACTACATGGCAAGTTTGTGGAGTGGTACAATGAAAAATATGGAGTAAAAAAATCAAAAACAGATTCTTGTAATGGTTGCCCTTCTAGGAGTTACACAATGGAACACATTGAAAATTTAAGCAAAAAACTGGACGGGATATAAAAGATTGTAAGAGAGCTTTTGAACATGCAGACAAATACGAAGGTGTTACAGTCGAAGGCTATTTAAAAGCCACAATACTTCCTATTGCCACTCCTGAGCTGTCTTTTATAGAAAGATGTATAAAATTTAGCAAGTAGTAAAAGAGAAGTTTTATCATAAGGAGGAGATAGAGATGATTAAAAATAAAGATGATTTAATTAAACATCTTGAAGGCATAGGGTTTTATGACAGCGTTAGCAAGTGTTACGCAAGATATAATTTTGTCATCAATGACGAAGATTGTATTGTATTTATTCAAAGATGTCCGAGAGCAAAAGATGACAATGGTAGCTGGGCTGCAAGAAATAAGGGAGAAGTGAGTTTTTATGATTATATGATAGATTTTGTTTACCCAGATGGACTGTATAGAACAAAGGAGTCGTTTTCAACCGTAGAAGAAGCTATAGACGAATGGATTAAAGAAGAGAATTACCCGTTTAAATATTCTGGGGCATATACTACTTGGGAAGTGTGGAAATACAGGAAGTAAAATAAGATTTTTAAGGGTTGAAAATTAATTTTGTTGTGGCGAAAGGGGAGTATGAGTATGGGTAATGCTTGGTATATAGGCGGTTATGGTACTATTCAGCTTTTGTGTAAAAATGATTTACACTATGTTTTGAATGGTTGGGATGGCAAGGTTTACACAGATTGCTATAAGTCAGACATGCGTGGCCTACCAATAAACACAGAAGAAAAATTTATCGTAAAACCTATCTTAACACTGGTAAGTGAAAAATTCGATTTATATGAAACGGGGGGATATGAAGTAATACAATCGACAAAGTAAATTAATAATTGGTGAATGAAAGAGATATTTTATACTTGAATAATACTATTAATTTATAGTAAAATGAGCAAAAGGACGTGATATGAATGCCAGAGATATGCAGATTTAAAGGTATAAGAATATTTATGAATACAAGTGATCATAATCCACCACACATACATGCAGTATATGGTGAGTATGAATGTTCAATAGATATTAATGAGATAGAAATAACAGTGGGCAATATGCCAAACAAACAGCTAAAACTAATATATGGGTGGATGGCAGAATATCAAGCAGACTTAGTAGATGAATGGTACTTAGCAACACAAGGAGAGCAGTTATTCCCAATTCCACCTTTACAAAGGGGATGATTATAGTGACACCTAGAGTAGTGAAAGTAAAAACTAATGATGATTATACAATGGATTTGACTTTTGCAGATGGCAAGTGCAAAAGGTTTGATTGCAATGAATTAAAGACAAAAGGGCAATTTAAGATAATTCAGGACTTAAATAAATTCCATAATGCCATCATAGATGATTTGGGAAGTATAGGATGGAATATAGACGAAAGTATTAATTCCGATGTAGTATGGAGCAACAGGATTGATGTGTGCAAAGACGTATTATACTCTGACGGTGAAGATATTATTGAGATAGCAGATAAGATATTTGAAGAATATGATAAAGTTTTTAGAGAATTAAGCTAATAAAAAGCGAATTTTGTTTTGTTAAATGCCTTGGGCATCTATTATAAGATGGGTGTCCAATGGGTCTAACAAACCTGCTTAATTAAATTATTTAAAAGGAAGTGATACTTTGATAGAGGTTATTAAGAGAGATTGTTCAAAGGCACCATTCAATCCTAACAAGATTGAGAAAGCTATTTTAAAGGCTATGAAGTATGGAAGTGGTAGAGTCCAGGAGGATGTAGCGGAGGATATAGCCAATGAAATTGAGATTGACATACATAAGCAAGGACTAGATGAAGTAAGCATATATGAGATTGAAAGGCTGGTATTTGAGAAACTATGCAATTATGACTGTAGTGACGAAGCTAGGGCATATGAAGGGTATAGAAAGATTAGAGAGTACCAGAGAGACATTACAAATACTACTGACTGTAGCATTCATGAGTTGTTAAATGGGGACAGTGAGTATTGGAAGACGGAGAACTCTAATAAAAATGCTACGCTTGTAACCACTCAAAGAGATTATCTAGCGGGAATTACAAGCAAGGATATTACAAAGAGGTATTTATTGACTCCTGAGATTGTTCAAGGTAATGATGAAGGAATAATTCATTTCCACGATGAGGATTATTTTGCACAAAAAGCACTCTTTAATTGTGATCTAATAAACCTAGAGGATATGCTTCAAAACGGTACTATGATTAACGGAGTAATGATTGAAAAGCCTCATAGATTCTTAACTGCCATGACTATTGCCACACAAATTATTACAGCCGTCACATCCTCTCAATACGGAGGAGCAAGTATTACGCTAGCTCACCTAGCACCATTTGTGAAAGCATCTGAAAATGAAATCAGAAAAGCAGTAGAAGAAGAAGTAGATATCATGCTAGAGTCAATTTCTGATTCATGGGGATTTAGATATAAAGCAACGGTTGATGAGATAGTTAGAAAGAGACTACTAAAAGAGGTCAAAGATGGAGTACAGACATTTAATTATCAAATTAACTCTATGTCCACTACAAATGGTCAAAGTCCTTTCCTAAGTGTATTTATGTATTTGGGCGAAACCAATGACTATAAAGAAGAACTAGCAATGATTATTGAGGAATTCCTACATCAAAGAATACAAGGGATGAAAAATGAAAAAGGTGTATATGTGGCACCAGCATTTCCTAAATTACTATACGTAACTGAGGAAGATAATATCAACGAAGATAGCAAATATTACTATTTAACTAAACTTGCAGCTAAATGCACTGCTAAGAGATTAGTCCCTGACTACATATCTGAAAAAGAAATGAAGAGATTAAAAGAGGGTAATTGCTTTCCAGTTATGGGGTGTAGATCGGCATTGTCTCCATGGTACGATAATGATGGAAAGGTTAAATTCTATGGTAGGTTTAATCAAGGAGTAGTTACAATATCACTTCCAGATGTTGCTCTATCATCAAGAGGGGACATTATAAAGTTTTGGGATATACTAGAAGAGAGGTCGGAACTATGTCATAAAGCATTAGTAATCAGACATGAGAGATTAGAAGGAACATTGTCTGATGTAGCACCTATTCTATGGCAGCATGGAGCGATAGCCAGACTAAAAAAGGGTGAAACGATTGATAAGTTATTACATGGTGGGTATTCTTCTATATCACTAGGATATGCTGGTCTATATGAGTGTGTAAAGTATATGACTGGAAGTAGTCATACTGACAATGGAGAAGGCAAAAAACTAGGATTGAAAGTGTTAGAGTTTTTAAATGACAAATGCGAGCAGTGGAAGAAAGAGGATGATATTGGATATGGTATCTATGGAAGTCCAATAGAGTCTACTACATATAAGTTTGCTAAATGTTTAAAGAAACGTTTTGGCGCAATAGAAGGTATTACAGATAGAGATTACATAACAAATTCATATCACGTACCAGTATTTGAGAATATTGATGCCTTTACTAAGCTTAAATTAGAAAGTGAATTCCAGGCATTGTCTCTAGGGGGAAGCATTTCTTATGTAGAGGTTCCTAATATGCAGAATAACATAGATGCTGTATTAGATATTATTAAATTCATGTACAATAACATCATGTATGCAGAGATAAATACCAAATCTGATTACTGTCATATATGTGGATTTGATGGAGAGATATTGATTAATGAAAATATGCAATGGTACTGTCCTAACTGTGGAAACATGGATAAAGACAAAATGAATGTAATTCGTAGGACTTGTGGTTATTGTGGCACTAATTTCTGGAATTTTGGAAGAAGTTCAGAGATTCATGACAGAGTTCTTCACTTATAATAATTAAATTATTTAAATATGAAATTAAATAATAAAAAGGAGATAATAAAAATGTTAAACGTAACAACAAAAACAATTAAGATATTAGATACTACAGGAATTAAAAGAGGAATGATTTTATCCCTAGAAGATACTATGAGCTGCAATAAATTTAATGTAGTGGTTAAGGAAGTATACGATCATGACGTATTAGGGTGGATCAAAGTAATAGCAATTAGTGGTAAAGACATTGGAAAAGAAATTGTAATTGATGCAAGCCATACATATGCAGTTAAGAAAATGGAGATTGTTGAAAAGCCGTTAGTAAGTCTTAAAAACGTAGTAAATGAAACAGAGATACAAAAGGCACAACGTAAAATATTAGAGGATGCAATTATAAATGGGATAACATCTAAGCCTTTAAAAATTATGTACTAAAAACAAAATACAGATTTTATAAATAAAAATTAAAAGGAGATAAGATTATGAAGAAATCAGATTTAAAAGATGGAATGTGTTTAATCAGTAAGAATGGTGCTACGGCATATGTAATAGGCGAACATCTATACTACAAAGATGATAAATGTGAAGTAGGTAAAAGACTTTGTAGGATTGATAATTTGACAGATTATACGGATGATTTAAAGGCAAGAGTAGTAGAGGAGTATGATATTGTTAAGATTACATATATGGGACAAATTCTTTGGGAGATTAAAGAGTATGTGACATTTGACGAGGCTAGAAGAAGTGGCAAAAATATTAGATATCAAGGTACACTTCCAGATCCAGTAGCTAGTGGTGACGAATATAATTCTCTAAATAAATTCGATGGGTTTTCGTATGTGTTATGGGAATTATCAAACATTATGACCGATGAAGAATTAAACAGGGCTATAGACTCCAAAGTTTGGGAGATTCAAAAATGATGATAGTCAAGGGATAGAATAGTGAACAAATGTCATATTTTATAGGAGGATAATAATTATGAGTAGTTTTGAAAAGTATGATGCAGAAATAAATAAGGTTTTCAATAAACAGGAAAGCAATGATGAATATAAGGAGGTTTGCTTAGAAGATGAAATTAAGAATCTTATGGTGTATGCAGACAGCCCAAAAGAATTAGAAGTCTTATTTAATGCATATAAAGAGTTCCACAAAATGAATCAGAGACACAGTTTTTAGGGTTTAAAATATAATTTTTATACTGGAGGGTATATGATGGAAGATATGTATTTAATGTTTAAAGATAAAGCAATAAAAATTCTAGAAGATAATTGGTGTCATTCAATCTTGGACTCAGATAACTTGGTAGATATATTTCGAGAAAGTGATAGCCTGGAAGATTTAAAACGAAGAATTTTGAGTAGTAAGGTATGCTATTGTCCAAGTGTGATTGAGCATATATCAAAAGAATTTAAAGACTACAATAGTGACCAATGCTGCTATATGTATGAGCATGGTTATGATGATGAAGATGATGACTATTCAATGTGCAGATCAAATTGTTGTTGGATAGAAGCATTAGATAAGTATTTTGAGAGTATGGAATAATTAGGAGGAGTTAAACAATGAAGTATAAATTCAAAGGTGTGGATCATGGAGATAATTATTTAGCATACAGAGATGCAGTGAATAAGCATTGTGTGGATTCAAAGTGCCCTTTTTATTATGGTGAGATTAATGAGTGTATGTTCGGAGAGGATGGAGTTAATGAGAAAATAGGTATAGAAAATAAAAAATGTACATTAGATATGTGGGAATAAAATGATGGTTTTGTATTAGGTAAAAATTAAACAATAAAAAGGAGTGTTATGTTATGAATAGAGAAAAATTAGGTAAGTGTTGGGTAGATTTAAATTGTTTTAGGTGGAATGATTTATTACACGAAATGCCAGATGGGTTTGACGAACTATCATTTCTTGAACAAAAGAAATTTATAACTCCATACATGAAAGAAATAGAAGGAATGCTTGGGGAAAATAGTGATATGGCTACTAGCTATTATTGGTGGAAATATAAGTTAGATAGGCCAGCAGAAGAATGGATTAATTGGTACGTGTTTGATAGAATCAGATTGGAACAATAACAAATAAATCATGAATTTTATCTTGATAAATTATTAAAAATTAGGAGGATATATGAAAATGAAAATCAAGCCATATTTGGATTATTTTATGTATGTAGTAGAACACAAGAAGAATGTATTTATTGAGTGCTAGAAGAGAGGGCTGTACGTACATGCTTTCACGCATGATTTAAGTAAATTTAGACCTAGTGAGTTTATTCCATATGCAAGATATTTCTATATTGATAAAGAGAAGTATAAGCATGATTTTGATTATGCATGGTCTTTACATTATTACAGGAATAAACATCATTGGAACAGATGGTATTTTGAAGAGTCGGATATAATGAAGGAACATGTATATGAGATGCCAAGTAAATACATAGATCAAATGATTGCAGACTGGTCAGCTATGAGTAGGAAATTTGGAGACACACCACAGAAATACTATTTAAACAATTATCATAAAATTAAGCTGGATAGAGGTAGCAGGTATAGTTTGGAACGTAAACTTGGGCTATTGGACAATTACAATGCACCATTTTGTGAGTGTAACTATGAAGTTTACATGACTCTATATGAAGTGCTAGAAGATGCACAGGAATACTATAATAGAAACGGAGAAATTAGACTAGGAAGCGTGAAAGCTAATTTCAATGATTTATTTAAGTGGATATGTGAAACATATAACGTGGATTTATATGAGAAGTTAATTAAATAAAAGAAGTAATTTATATTAAATTATTTAAACTAAAATTATAGGAGTGATATTATGAATATTGGAGCACCACAAACCATTTATTTAGTTATCGTATTAATTGGAACAGGAGTAGCATTATCAGATCATGGAAAGCCAAGAAAAGGGAATGAGAATTTTATCACATTTCTAATTGGAACAGCTATTCAGTTTGGATTAATGTACTGGGGTGGATTCTTCGGTTAATATAAGTCCATAGAGTTAACTAGTTAACATCTAAAATATTAGTTAACTCTATATTATGTGGTTAATTTAGGTTAACCTTATATTTAATACTATTATAAGAGGGAAGTGATTAAAATTAACTACGCTCAAATTAGAAAATATGATGTAGCGAATGGCCCTGGGATTAGAGTGTCAATATTCTTCTCAGGCTGTACCCACAAATGCAAAGGCTGCTTCAATCAGGAGTATCAGGATTTCAATTATGGGACTCCATTCACAGATGAAACTAAGGCTGAATTATTCGAGTACCTATCAGATGAAAATGTAGCAGGTCTTAGCATTTTAGGTGGGGAACCGTTACAGCAAGACTTAGACATTTTAATAATTCTATTGAGAGAAATACGAGATAAGTTTCCTAGTAAGACTATATGGATGTGGACGGGATATTTGCTAGATGAATTATTTAAACATGAAAAGAAAATGGAAGTTGTCAGACTATGTGATGTGATCGTGGATGGCAGATACATGGAGAATGAGAGGGATTTAAAGCTGAAATTTAGAGGTAGCAGGAACCAAAGAATAATAGATGTCAAGGCAAGTTTGGATAGTGGTAGTGTGATTGAATATTAAGACTTGCTAGACAATCCGCGAAAGCTTAGTTTCACGAAGAATATTGAGCATATAATTAATATATATAAATATATAAATAAATCAACAATACCAATGCTTGTACCAGATTTGCCATATAACAAATTAATAAATATACATATTATGTATATTTAAACATTAAGTGAATAAGTAAACTATGAATAAAAATAAACCAATTATAAAGGAGATATTATTATGAATAATACAATTAATTATAACGGATTTGAAATTAAAGTGGGGGATGTTCTTACAGTAAGGGAAGATTTAGCTGATACAATACTTTACGGAGCAGACATTGCAACTGATGGAATGTTAGAATTTAAAGGTAAAAAAGTTACTGTATCAGAGCTATTTGATAAGAAAGACGAGTTTTATATAAAAGAGGATGATTTAACCTATGGATGGACTCCTGAGATGACAATTGAGTATAGTGAGTTTACTCCAAATTGTGATAAAGCTAAGTATTATTACTGTACGGATTCTGAAGCCGTAAAGGATTTTCCTGAAATTTCACCATACGGATACCAATACTCAGATGAACAAATATTCTTTGCAGGGGAGACTCCAGATGTAAAAATTCCTAGTAAGAATTTCGAAAATGGAGGCTATGATATTTATGCCTATTTCGAGGAAGATTATATGGTGATCATGCCACACGAAACAGTTATGATCCCAACTGGGTTATATTCAGCTTTCTCACCTAAATACGAAGCACTCCTACAGGAAAGAGGTAGTACCGGCACAAAAGGGATGGGCCAAAGAGCAGGAGTTATTGACAGTGGGTATAGAGGGGCTTGGATGGTTCCAATTACCAATCATAATGAAGCACCACTTGTTATTAGAAAGGATAAAGTTGCATGGGCAGACGCAATTCCTGGAGATGCTATCATCTATTCATATGAAAAAGCCATCTGTCAAGCTATATTCGTAGAGGTGCCAGTATTGGATATTCAAACAATTAGTAAAGAAGAGTTACAAGCTATCCCATCTGAACGTGGAGAAGGCAAATTAGGAAGTTCGGGTAAATAATACTCATACTATGGTCGGTCATGTAATGTGACTGACCATTTTTAATTTTAAAATTAAGTAAATTATTTAAAATATTATATTGACTTGTAATCTAAGCTAGTCTATAATAATAGACATGAAGGACAGGAAAACAATAGACATCAAATTAAATCATTTAAAGGAGAGATAGGAATGAGAAACATTAATCGTATCAAAGAATTAATCACTGAATTAAATCAATGTTCCAAGCTATACTACAATGGAGCAGAGTCACCACTATCAGATAAGCAATACGATGCACTATATGATGAACTACTAAAGTTAGAAATGGAAACAGGTATAATTCTTTCAAACTCACCTACACAAAAGGTTGGATTTGAAGCCATTACTAATCTGAAAAAATCTAATCACAAATATCCAGCAAGATCCCTAGATAAGACTAAAGACGTATCAAAGTTTATCTCATTCATTAAAGGAAACACCATTCTATCAGCTAAATTAGATGGGATGACTATTGTACTTACATATGATGATGGAGAATTAAAATCAGCAGTAACCAGGGGCAATGGAGAGACTGGAGATGATATCACCGAAAACGCTAAACACTTTGCCAATATTCCATTGACAATTCCCTATAAGGAAACGTTAATCCTTAGAGGAGAAGCAGTAATTAGCTATGATAACTTTGAAAAAATTAATGTAAATGGAGAGTTCAAAAATCCACGCAACCTAGTAGCTGGTACAGTTAGATGTTTAGACTCTAAGGTAGTTGCAGATAGAATGGTAGAATGGATACTGTTCAAAGTAGAGGAAGGATTTGAAGGGGCAGATAGTAAACTTGGCAAGATGGTTAAGGCTAGTGCGCTAGGATTTGATATGGTTAAATTATTTGGTGTAACATCACAGGATGGCAACTTATCTGAAACAATAGACTGGATGACTAACTTCTGTTCAGATGAGTACCAATATCCCACAGATGGATTGGTTCTTACATATGACGATATTAAGTATTCAGAGTCACTAGGAATGACGAGCCACCATCCATTAGATAGCCTTGTTCTTAAATGGACAGATGATACATATGAAACTACTCTAAGAGAAGTTATCTGGCAACCTAGTAGAACAGGACTGATTAATCCTGTGGCAGTATTTGATACGGTTGACATTGATGGATCAGATGTATCTAAAGCTTCATTATTCAACATAGACTATTTAAACAACCTTAAATTAGGTATTGGAGATACAGTTACAGTTTATAAGGCCAATCAAATCATACCTCAGATAGATGAAAATTTAACTCAATCTAATACGGTTACAATTCCAACACATTGCCTATCATGTGGTGCAAAAATAGGTATAGAGAATACTGGTACTGCTCAAGTATTAATGTGCTATAACAAACTATGCCATGCCAAATTGATAGGTGCATTATCTCACTTCGTAAGTAGAGATGCTATGAACATTAAGGGACTATCTGAAGAAACGCTAACTAAGTTGTATAATGAGTACAATGTGAAATATCCTGGTGACCTATATCACTTAGATCAATACAAGAGACGCTTATCTATGCCAAAAGCAGGTGGTGGTATTGGTAAGAAAGCTACTGATAATTTGCTATCTGCCATTGAGGAAAGTAGAAGTTGCAAACTAGAAAACTTTATCTATGCATTAGGTATTCCACAGGTCGGGAAATCTACAGCTAAAGATTTAGCCAAGAAGTTTAAATCTATTGAGAAATTCATGACAGTGGTTCATAGTGAAATTACTGGAATAGATGGAATTGGTGCAGTAGTTGCTGCTGAGATTATTACATGGAGAATACCTAATTACGATATAATTGAGCAGCTATCGTCCCTTATGGTATTTCAAACAGAAGATATTCAACTAGGACACTCTAACCTACTCTCTGATAAAACTTTTGTAATTACAGGTAAAGTTAATCAATTCAAAAATAGGGATGAATTGAAAGCCAATGTTGAACTAAATGGAGGTAAGGTAGCTGGAAGTGTGAGTAAGACTACTGACTACCTAATAAATAATGACTCCACCAGTACTACAGGTAAAAATAAGAAAGCGTTAGAATTAGGTGTAAAAATCATTACTGAGAATGAATATATTGAAATGATTAAATTACACAATCAAATTATTTAAATATACTAAAATAAAAACAATACATATACTAAGGAGAAAACTAATAATGAACAGAAGAAACAAGAAGCTAATCAAATATACAGGAGCAGGTATTTTATCAATCGCTATTCTAGGAGGAGTAGCATATGCTAGTTGGATGACAAATCGTAAGGATAAGGTTAGGATTAATACTGGTAAGTTGGAATTGACTGCAAAATCTAAGGCCACACAAGTCTTAGTAGACCACAATCCATCTAATCCAAATCAGGTAGAAGTAGCTAATATGCTTAAAGGCTACGTATCAGTAAATAATAATTTAACCCAAGAAGGCACATCTACTGCTATTAATGGAGTAGCACCAGGAATTGACGTTGTTACCACTACTCAATATGTAGTTAATAATAAAATGCCAGCTAAGGTAGTTGTAGAAGTTATTGATAATCAAGGTAATGTAGTCCCAGATGACACAGTATTCATTGATTATTTTGGTCACGCCTTTGATATCTGGGTTGGTGGCACACTAGGAGAGACTAATGAAACTTATCCTATTGTTGATGTAGATGCCACTACTCAAAGACTCTATGATAATTATGAGGAAATGTCGCAAGAACAATGGTACATAGATCACATTAATAAGCCCGTAGAGGAATGGTTGTTTGAATACGAAAATGTTGAGCAGCTTACGACTCCACATGGTACAGTTAGTCAGATTAAGTATTCTATCCTAAGATGCCTAAATAAAGCTGGTGTACTTACAGATATGGAGACAGGGATTATTACACCTACTGAGACACCTATTTATATTAATAGTTACTTCGGATATACTATTAATGAAAGTGATGTAGCTTCAAATGGTGGTCAAAATGCAGAGGATTTTGGCTTTACAGTTAGATTAAATTTAGTACAGGTTTCAGCTATAGACGTAAAATAGAAAGGAGTGACGATGTATCATGCCATCAATTCGTAGGTTAATATTTCTGATATGTGTAATTCTAATGCAGCCAGTTTATGCTACTACATGGAAATCTGAAAGCTATAGTAGCGTAACTATTACCTATGGAGTGTATAAGACCACTGATGCATCGTTGCAAATTACTACTAAAAGTGTTATAGAGGTTACAACGAATGGAAGTACAAATATTAACTAGGAGGAGAATTAAGATGAATGTATCAAGACATGCTACAGAAAGATATGTAGAAAGGTTCCTAAATGTATCAGGAAAAGTAGAAATAGATAGCTACATCAAGAAGAATACTCAAGAATTAGAAGCTGAGATTAGGGATAAATTTAACCAAGCTAGATTAGTTTACATAGGCAAGATAGGAGGTGATATGCAGCCTTGCAAATTCTATGTACATGATTTGACTTGTATGGTCATTACAGCAGACGGTAAGGATACCATGAAAACTGTATATCCACTTAAATTCCCTCTTCCTGAAGATGTGCAGGAATCGGTAGTACATAGCTTATTAAATCATATAGAGCAGTCTAATAAGGCATATGATGACTATAAATCAGAAGTAGATTCAAGAGTCATAGAAATCAACTCAGAGGACGATAGGCTGGATATGGAGATATCTATAATGGAAGAGAAGATCAAGACTATTAGAGGTAAGAAAGATCTATTACAATGTGAGAAAAAGGTATTGCAGTCAGAACTTAGTGACTTGAATAATATCGCTCAACAGTATGCCTATCAATTGTTTGGCAATGTATACTGGAAGCAAGAATGTAAGACAAGATAAATTAATTAAATTATTTAAAAGAAATCATTGACAAGTATTAACTTGTACTATATACTAATAAATGTGAACAGGATAAAGTTCACAAAAACAAATAATAAATTATTTAAAAGGAGATAAGAGTATGAGTAAATTAACAATTAACCACCTACCAATCGGATCAAAAGTATTCTACTTAAAACAAGAGGATAGTAAAAGAATTTGTGATAAATGTAATGGCACAAAAGAGCTTATTATTAGTGTAAAAGATGAAGTTAAAAAAGTCAAATGTGCTTACTGTGGGAAAGATGGAACGGTTTACGCAGGGGGAAAAGAGTATGTCGTTGCTAATGGGAATATACATATGGTTACAGCACATCTTAAAAGTGATAGTTTAGAAACTAGCTATACTCTAAAAAATACGAGTGAATTAACATTTTTTAAATCTCCAGATGAATTATATCTAACAAGAAAAGCTGCTCAGAGAGCCATTAATATCTTAAATGGTACACATACTACAATGAATATAGATGATATTAAAATACACGAATCAATGAAGAAAACTCCTCCAAAATTAAATAAATTAATGAGCAGAGACGCTTATTATAAGACACATGGAGAGTTTTGCAAGCCAGTACATATCAATAGTGACGGATACATTGTAGATGGATATATCACATACCTCCTTTGTAAAATACACGACATAGAAGAGGTACCAGTACTGCTACTTGGAGGTGATAAGGATGAATAAGTTATTCTTATTGCTAGGTAAAAGTAACTCAGGTAAATCAACTATACTAAATGAATTACTAAATCTAATTCAAGAAGAAGACAATCTTAAATTAGCATTATCTTGGACTACTAGACCAAAGAGAAAAACAGTTGATCAAGAGTATATGTATACAAATGCTAGTACATTCTATAACTATTATAAGAATAATAAATTACTAGAATACGCTACGTATACTACAGAACATGGTATTTGGCATTACTTTACACCCACCAACTCACTAGAATTAGATAAACATAATTATATTAAGATTATCAATCCACTAGGATATATGCAGATCAAATCACATCCACTTGATATCGTAACATTTGAAATTATATGTGATGATGAGATTAGACTGAATAGAAGTATTTCTAGGGGAGATAATCAAGCAGAAGCACTACGTAGGTTAGAAGCTGATAATAATGACTTTCAACACCTCAAAACTGACTACACATTTCTAAATGATGGATGCCTCACTACTAAAGAGATGGCTATTGAGATATATAAGGTCATTAAGAAAGAATTAAATTAAATTATTTAAAAGGAGATGTTATTTGATGAGTAAAGTAACAGTACATATTGATGGAATAAGCTATGGGATGGACAGTATAACGCTTGGAGAATGTTACATAAATGTAATTAAAAATGATGACAATGAAATCGTTCAAGCTCAAATCAACTTTGACTCTACGCAAGTAATTAACATAAGACCAGACTTATTCGATGGGATGACATCTTTAAAAACTTGTGCAGTAACAAATATTACGATTGATGATAACTGTTACTTCGTAGAATGGCAAGGATATGACGATGATAGAAATGAAAGAGTAAATTTAGAAACATCTGATAGAGAAGCATGGTACATATTATCAATTAATCCAATGGAGGCGATGTAAAATGAAAAATTTCAAATTTGTAGCTAAGGATCAAACAGGTAAAACAGTAGCAGAAGGTGTCATGGCTAAGTATACACCAGACCAGGTTAAGTTCGATGTGACAAGAAAATACTCAGCAGGTAGCTTTTTAAACATTAAGGTATGGGAAGTTGAAGCTTAAATAGGGCATACTTTCGAACTATTTAAAAGGTAAAATCAGAGATTTATCGGTTGGTAAAAATTAAAATTAAAAACAAATTGGAGGAATTTGAGATGGAATTTAAAAACTTTAAAAGAATGGTACAGGAAAAATTTGAGGAAATGACAAAGAATGTAATTCACTTGTTTGAGGTTGAGTTAGATAAAGAAGAGTTATGGAACTTATACTTAGATAGTTTCCCAGAAGGTACAAATAACATCTTTAGAGAAAGAAGAGAGTATGATTGCTCATGCTGTAGGCAATTTATTAAAAACATCGGTAATGTAGTAGTTATTGAAAACAATCAAATTAAAACGATTTGGGATATTGATACAGAATGTACAACATTTAAACCAGTTGTAGAAGCATTATCTAGTTTTGTAAGGTCAAAAGCAGTTTCAGATGTATATGTAACTAAGGTAAAAAACATTGGAACTGACAAAAACTTTGAACAAACACCAGAGAGATTATATGAGTGGGATCACTTATACTTACAGCTACCAACTAGATTTGTAGATAACTCAGGAAGGTCAGAAGGAGATATCAAAGGCAGATATAGAGATGTTAAGAATGTATTTAGACGTTCACTGGAAGAAATCTCAGAAGATAGTGTACTTACAATCCTGGAGTTGATTGCACAAAACTCTTTATACAAAGGGGAAGAATGGAAATCTGTATTAGTAGAGTTCTTAAAATACAAAAAAGATTATACGAAACTTACTGCAGAAGAAGAGAAAAATAACTTTGCATGGTCACAATCAGTTAAAGTTGGAATTGCAATTGGTAAGATTAGAAATCACAGTATTGGAACACTACTGATTAATCTAAGCGAAGGAATGGATTTAGATGTAGCAGTAAGAAAATATGAAGTAATCGTAGCACCTACAAACTATAAACGACCAAAAGCAATATTTACTCAAAAAATGCTAGATGAAGCTAAAAAGAAAATTACAGACTTAGGGTATATGGAATCACTAGGTAGAAGATATGCAAAACTTGATGATATTACAGTAAACAATATCTTATTCACTAACAAGGACTCAGCTAAAAGAATGGGAGCTATGGATGTGTTTGAGTCTATGTCAAAAGATATTGCGGTAGATGTAAAGAAATTCTCTAAAGTAGAGGAAATATCAATCAACGACTTTGTGAACAATGTATTACCAGTATCAAGAGAATTAGAAGTATTAATAGAGAATAAGCACACTAATAACTTTGTATCACTTATTGCACCAGAAGACAAAGATTCTAAAACGATGTTTAAATGGGCAAACAACTTTAGTTGGGCTTATACAGGAAATATTACAGATAGTAATATGAAAGAAAATGTTAAAAATGCAGGTGGTAAGGTAGATGGAGTGCTTAGATTTAGTATTCAATGGAATGATATGGGCCAAGACATTATAGACCTAGATGCTCACTGTCTTGAACCTAACAACAACAGAATCTGCTATTCAAATCCTAGAAACACACATACCACAGGAATGTTAGATGTTGACATTAGAACCCCACAAAGAGACAAAGCAGCAGTTGAAAATATCACTTGGACTAATCTTGAGAAAATGCAAAGAGGAGCATATAAGTTCATGGTTCACAACTTCTCTTCAAAAGGTACAAAATATGGATTTAGAGCAGAAATAGAGTTTAATGGGCAGGTATTCTCATTTGATTACTCTAAACCAACAAAAAGTAATGAAACTATCCTGGTAGCAGAGGTCGATTTTGATGGGACAAATTTCACGATTAAAGAAAAATTGCCTTCAAGTGTTTCTTCAAAAGAAGTGTGGGGTATTGCAACACAACAGTTCGTACCAGTTACGGTAGTAATGCACTCACCTAACTACTGGGATGAACAAGAAGGAATTGGACACAAACACTACTTCTTTATGCTGAAAGATTGTGTAAATACAGAATCGCCTAATGGGTTCTACAATGAGTTTTTAAAGAATGAACTAACTGAGCATAAGAGAGTATTTGAGGCACTTGGAAGCAAGATGGCAGTGAAAGATGTAGAAGATCAATTGTCAGGTGTTGGATTTAGTTCCACAAAGAGAAATGATTTAATTGTAAAAGTTAAGGGTCAAACAGAAAGATTATTAAAAATTAAATTCTAATAAAAGAAAAGGAGAAGATTATTATGAAAAACAAAAACTTATTTGAGGCAGCAACAAGAAATAAAATGAGATTTCCATTTAAAGGACTTATCACAGTAGAGGATTTATGGGACTTATCAGTTCAAAACTTAGACTCAGTATTCAAGGTTCTTAATTCAGAGATGAAGCAAGTTAGTGAAGAAAGCTTATTAAACACAAAAACTAACGAGAATACTATATTAGAAGCGAAAATTGAGATTGTTAAATATATAGTAAGCGTAAAACTTGAAGAAGCAGAACGTATGACTAAAGCTAAAGAGCAAAAAGAACAGAAGCAAAAGATTCTATCTATCTTATCATCTAAACAAGAACAAGATCTTCAGAATAAATCAATAGAAGAATTAAACGAGATGCTAAAAGAGTTTGAATAAATTACTGGGTTCTGGGATTAAATTTGCCTTTCTCAGAACCGATAAATCACGACTTTTATAGGAAGAGAGGTAAGGTATATGAGTAAAGATAGGTCATGCAAAACTTGTTCAAATAATAGTTGTATTTACTGTGGAGAAGTTGGATACACTTGTACCAATTGGCAAGGAGAAGATGAAGAATAATAAACTAAAAAATTAATTAAATGGAGGAATAAGAAATGGTTAGAGAACTTCATATTGGCGATATAGTTAGACACTTTAAAGAAAAAGAATATCAAGTATTAAATTTTGCAAAACATACAGAAACAGGTGAGAAACTTGTTGTATATCAAGCTTTGTATCCACCATTCAATGTTTATGCAAGACCAATAGATATGTTTCTTTCAAGAGTTGATAGAGATAAATATCCAGAAGTGCAGCAAGAGTTTAGAATGGAGATTATAGGGTGTAGAAAATATGTTTACACAAACTAAAAAATTAATTAAATGGAGGAATAACGAATGAAAATTACAAACACACAGGTATACGGATTTGAAGCAGCAATTAGAGGTATGCGTAACCCTCTTTCATCATGGCACTTATCAGATAGTCATAGTGGATATGACAACTGGGATCAAGACGAATTCATCATAGGTCAAAAAGACCTAGACTTAGCACAAAGACTTATCAAAGGTGGATCAGAACATTGTAAGTTCCTAAGACAAATTCATGTATGGGCTGATATGGATATGCCTAGATACTGGTGGAGCGAGATGGACACTTACCATTACAATACTAAAAATAGTACATCTACAATGCACAGACTATTAAATAACCAAAATCCTATCACATTAGATTTATTCGTATGGTGTGAAGAAGATAAGGAAATCATGAAATTAATCATACATAAGCTTGAACAAATGAGACAGGAATATTTGGTAACTAAGGATAACAGGTTGCTTGTGAGGGCTAAAAGGCTTTTACCAGAAGGCTTCTTACAGATGAGAACAATGGATACGAACTATGCAGAGTTAAGAAATATATACTTCCAACGTAGACATCATAGATTAAAAGAAGAATGGGTAGATATATTCTGTTCATGGGTTGAAGGACTCCCATATGCAAAAGAATTAATCATGTATGAAGGAAAGTGATAGGGGATTATCAGAAATGGTGATGACGAGGGTTCGACTCCCTCAATCACAATGACGACATAGGAATGACATAATAAAAATTAAATTAAATAAAAAGGAGAGATTGATTATGAAAAAATTTGCAGGATTATTATTAGTAGGAGTTTTAAGCTTAGGAGTGTTAACAGGGTGTACTACAGAACCAACAATCACAAATACCGAGAAAGCATATACAGAACAATTAATGAAGCAAGTAAATGATGAGATCGGTATGCCAGATATTACAGAGTTCTATGAGAAGAAAATGGCCAAAGAAATCTTTGAGTTAAGAGATGATAGCAGTCTGATTTGCTACGCATACTCTTACAACGAAATGACTGGGAAGTATGTGTATATCGGCAAATGCATGGGATTTGGATTGCCATATAGTACACAATATACAAATCCAGAAATGCTGCAAAAAGGTGGTGGTTCATCTGTAGGATATTGGGCTACTACAATCAAACAAGCAGATCCAAATGGGTTATACAGTGGAGATGGATTAAGCGCCACATGGCTACAAATGATTGATGAGGAAACAGGAGAAAGATACATATGGTATTGTGAACCAACAATTGTAGTTACTCAAAACAAAGTTCCAATAAGACTTATTGAAGAATTTTCATTAGAGGGTATTGAATACTAAAAATAGTGAATGTGAGCAGGTTTAAAATTGCATAATAAGACTTGAAACTAGCAATATATGTTAAATTATGCAATTTTGACTACTCACAAATTCATAAAATTAGTATAAAGTTAATATTTTATTGCTTTATAGTAATAATTAAATAAATTATTTAAAGGAGAATATGACATGGAAAAATTAAGAGTATTTGAAGCATTTGCAGGGTATGGGAGTCAGTCAGTAGCGTTAGATAATATAGGTGTACCACATGAAGTAGTAGCAATTAGTGAGATTGATGCAGATGTGACTATTTCATACGGAGCAATTAGAGGTGACATTACAAAACCAGTTAAACTATCAGATGAAGAAATTAAAGAATGGTTAATGAGTAGAAATGTAGGTTGGGACTTCCAAAAGCAAAAATCATCTATTCCAAGAATGAAGAAAGATAAACTCCATAAACTATACAATGCTTGTTTGCTTAGTAATAATCTAGGAGATG
The DNA here is from genome assembly GCA_051659885.1 of Cellulosilyticaceae bacterium. Classification (GTDB taxonomy): domain Bacteria; phylum Bacillota; class Clostridia; order Lachnospirales; family Cellulosilyticaceae; genus JAVVPO01. The sequence goes on along the minus strand of JBOFPL010000203.1, from coordinate 759 downwards.
TAAGCAAAATTAATCCTACAGATATTCCAGATCATGATTTATTTACATATAGTTTTCCTTGCACTGACATATCAGTAGCAGGGCAAATGAAAGGATTAGAAAAAGGTAGTGGTACTCGTAGTGGTCTGTTATGGGAGTGTGAAAAGATTATTGCAGCTAAGAAGCCTAAATATCTACTTATGGAAAATGTTAAAAATCTTGTTGGTAAGAAGTTTAAAGCAGAGTTTGATACATGGTGCGACTGGCTAGAGACTCAAGGGTATAAAAATTTCTACCAGGTTTTAAATGCCAAAGACTATGGAGTTCCACAAAATCGTGAAAGAGTGTTTATGATTAGTATTTTAGATGAAAATGCTACATATGAGTTTCCAGAGAAATTTCCGTTAGAATTGAGGCTAAAAGACATATTAGAAGATGTTGTGGATGAGAAATATTACATAGATAACGAAGCTAGTAATAGATTGTTAAAAGCATTAGAAGAAAAGGGTTATACTAAAAATATGACTGGAATTGCAAATAATCCATCTAGTAGGGAGTTTACGGATTTTAAAGAGTGTAGTCCTACACTCTGTGCGAGAGATTATAAGGATCCAAAAGTGGTTCAGATAGAAGATAAAACTGTATGTGAACAACGATGTGATGAAGGTCTAAGATTCTTCAAAGGTGACGTATGTGGTACTATCAGAACAATTGAGGCAGGTGGAGATAAGAGGGTAATTGAGTGTGGGGCAATTCGTGGTAGATATGAGGAAGACGGAA
>JBOFPL010000202.1:0-6161 GCA_051659885.1 Cellulosilyticaceae bacterium | reverse complement strand
TTTATGTTTACTTCTAATGATGCAATCTCTATTTGATTATCTCTTACGTACTGAAGTGGTAAATCTGATGCTGAATCTGTGATTAATTTAATTTTAGCCATATCCGCTAACCTCCTAAGTCTAATTTGAATTATTTAATTGCATTTTAGCACAGTAAACTTTGAATGTCAAACTATTAGATTATCAAAATAAATTTACAAAAAAAGTCTATTAGAGTTTCCCTTATCTCTCTAATAGACTTGTTATTGCTATTCTATTATTTCTTCGTCTTCTTCATCTTCATCTTCGTCTGAAAAGTTTTTGATGCTTACATAGCCTATATCTTCTTCGTCTTCGTCGTCTTCATCTTCTTGGAGTAATCCATAGAGTTCATCATCTTCTAACTCATCTTCCATCTCATCATCAAAGTACTCATAGTACTCTTCTATATCTTCATCATTTTTTGTTCTAATCCATAATACTAATCCAATTAATGCTGCGATAACGGCCACACCTATACCAATAATCCAACCTTTATTAGACTTCTGGGGTTCTTTATAATTCATACGACTCTTAACCTCCTTGATGATTTTTTCTAATTCTTTTTTACTCATACACTCATCTCCTTCGCACGAAAATGTTAGACTGATATTTAACTTTATTATATCATACTTATTAACAATAACAATAGTTTAACATATTTCATTCAAATTATACGGTGTAACTTGATATACATAATAATTGAGCCAATTAGAAAATAACACATGGGCATGTGATCTCCATTTCACTGCAATTCCTTTATCTATATCGTTATCAATATAGTAATTAACCGGCATATCTATTGCTAGTTTTTTGCCCAAATCTCTTTGGTATTCTTTATCTAATGTTAATGAATCATACTCTGAATGGCCCATGGCAAATATTTGTCGTCCATCTATCGAGATGACCATAGCAATTCCTGCTTCCTCAGAATCTAATAACACTTTTACTGCTTCACAAGCATATACCTGTTCACTATTCACTTCCGTATGTCTTGAATGCGGGATATATACACAATCATCCAATCCTTGTACCAACTTCTCTGTGGCTCTTATTTGATGTTCAAATACACCAAACATTTTATTTTCTAGTTCCCTTTTGCTAATACCATAGTGATAGTATAGGCCTGCTTGTGCTCCCCAACATATATGTAATGTGGATGTCACATGAGAATGAGTCCAATCCATGATTTCTGTTAACTCATTCCAATATGTTACTGCTTCAAACTCCATTTGCTCTACAGGTGCCCCTGTAATAATCATACCATCAAATTTCTCGTGTTCAATCTGTGCAAATGTCTTGTAAAAATTCTCCAAATACTCTATAGAAGTATTTTTGCTCTGATGTGAAATGGGTCTAAGTAATGTAACATCTATTTGCAAGGGGGTATTTCCTAATAATCTAAGTAGTTGTACTTCCGTTTCTTGCTTGATAGGCATAAGATTCAATATAACGATTTTTAGTTCTCTAATATCTTGTTTCACTGCCCTATGTTCATCCATTACAAATATCTTTTCTTGTTCCAATATCTCCCTTGCTGGTAGTGCATTAGGTATTCTAATTGGCAATAAAATCCCTCCCTTATTATTCATATGTACGTTTAGATCACGCTATGTATTTATTATTATTATAATTGTTTTTTTAATTTTGTCTATTTATTATTTTTTGTATTTAATGTCACATTTTGGATATATCATTCATAAATTATACTATCTCTTCACTATTTATCCACCCTCTTCAATAAAAAGAGAGAAGTGTCTCAAAAACTATACACTTCTCTCTTCAAAACTTTAATTATTTACACATAAATTTGCGTTGGCAAGATGCATAGTTAGTTTGGCTACATGGTTTTGGTTGTGTACATGGGCATGGTTGTGGCTGTGGACATGGTTGTGGTTGTGGGCATGGTTGTGGACGATTGCATCCGCCACCATTTGATGGAGGAATATAGCCACATCCTACTGGATTACCAGGTACATACTCACTTCCACCTGGTTGATTTGGTCCAATTAAACTTCCATCTGGATTAACTTTATAGGTTGCTACAAGTTGAGTTGTTTGGTAGTTAGTTGGACGATTGTAATGCATTACTTGATAATCTGTTACATAATCTGTGATGTAATTTGTATCTGTTACATAATAATGGCTATATCTGTTGTAGTAGTTTTGATAGTAGTTTTGATTGTTTACGTTTTGTGATCCACAATTCAAATCAAAATTATTGGTGTAGTGATTAGTTTGAACTTGGCCATTACCTGCACCATTTCCACATCCACCTGTTTGCATACCTGTTCCACATCCACATGCTGGTAACATACTTGTTCCTTGATTACATTGACATCCATAACTCATATTCTCTATTCCCCTTTCAAAAATTAAATCTATAATTTTTAGATAATTCCTCCCCTTTACTTTTATCCCCGAGTCATTATCTATACTATACTTTATGAACTTACCCCTTATTCGTTGACATTTTTTTATGTTTTATCCCAAAAAACTTATTTTATGATATGAAAAAGACTGTAAAACACCTTCTTTTTACAGTCTAGCTTTTTTATATCTTTTTTTACTAAATACTTACATCTACCAAAATCATGATGAATTTATAAATATTTCTCCGATCTATCACCCTAGCCCCCACATCCTCTATGTAGGCTGTTACTTTCATTTTTTCTCCTCTTACCAAATCGCTCACTCTTTTTTCATCTATATATTCTGGCAAAGTCACATATACACTTTTTAGCACTTCTCTCGGCATAATATATGTATTTTGTCCAGTATCTTCTGATATATAAGCTATCTTTTCTTTTAATAGCAGCTGAACCAACAGCTTATTACCTGTTAGGCAATTGCCTTCATAACTTTTCCCCTTTGGTGTCTCTAATAGCTTTATATCTATCACTTCCGGCCATACCATAATATCTAACAGCTGACCAACCCTTGGTTTGCCCATAGGGATCATTACTGTCTCACAGATCATCTCTTCTTTAAAATATTTAGGTTCTGTAGGTCCTATCATCTCTCACCCTCCTTTCATCCGGCCCAGAGCATACTTAGTATCCAATGATTTTTACATTAATAAGCACACTGACATCTGTATAAAAACTTCTAATATCTATTACCTTATAATAAATATTTTCTACCACTCCTATTACATCAATGGGTGTTCCTACGTTATAGTTCGGTGGCAAGATGACAAAACTGCTAAAAGGCATACTATACTGCACCGAATGGATACTTTGCTCTCTATCTATCCCTGTATACTCTGCCATTACATTAAGTTGTCCCCTAACCACTAGATTAAGTCCTGTTAGATTCTGACCTTCTGTGCTCGTTACTTTGGGGGTTTGTATAATATGATAATTTAAAATAGTTGCTTCTGCCGTTACCACATTCAGTGCATCTAGTGATACTTTATCTTCCGGAATCCCCACATAAGTCTCGATATTGACCTGTTTAAAAGTCATAATCCCCATATCTACTGCTGGACCATTTTCCTTTTCTATTTTTCCAAGGACTTCTTTTACCCCATTGCTTCCATCTAACAGTCTATAATTAAATGTCACTTCTGGCACTCTAATCTCCAACCCATTAGAACTCGCCTCTTCTGTTAATGCTTCATAACAAATATGCACACGCTCTCCTACTGGTATATTGCCTAGTCTAATCCCTTTTTCAATCTCTACACCATTAATAATCCGATTATTGATTCGAAATTTCCCAGGTACTGCTACTAATTGGTTAGGCAAATAATCCCTAAAATGGACATTGTATGCATCTACATCACCAGTATTAGTCAGTTCTACTTCACAGCTTACCTCATCACCTATCACAACAAACTTAGGATTTACCTTCTTTACGATCTTCATTTGAGGATTGGATACATACACTTCACATGCATTACTCATCATCTCTAATTTTTGATTTTTTCTATCTGTAGATATGTAGCTCAATTGGGCATAAGCTACGTTGATAATCGGGCTTACTTCAGCTGTTAAAATTTTAGCTACAAAAGTAATTACCTTTGGCTTCTTATACACCAATTCTCCTATGTCTACTCCAGCCAAAATATTACTCTCTCTACTTAACACCCCATCTATTCTTACGCTACCTCTAATAAATTCTAGCTCTTGTGTCAACATATCTGATACAATAACTTCACTGACTTCCCCTTCACACACTTGTGTCACAGTAATTTTGTAATTTACAAAATCGCCTGCTACGGTATATATTTTATCTACACTTTTATCTACCATCAATTTAGGCGTAGTACAATTTTGATCTGTTACTTCCATCATTTCTCCACCTCTTTCTAACAAATATCCGCTATCACCATCATCGTCATATTGTTATAGATACATCTTCTATCCATTAGGTCTGAGCATATATCCTGTATAAGTGGTGTTACTTTTATATATGCATTTTGGTTGAATCGTTCTGGCAAGGTAATATAGGTTGAAAAAGGCAGGCTGACTTGAGTGGTGTGCAGTCCCTGCTCTGTTTGCAAGGCTACGTATTCTATCTTGATACGCACATCTCCTGTCACAATTAATTTATACCCTGTACTTCTATACCCCTCCAATGATGTACCTATAGGCGTCACAATAACCTTTTGCCCCACTATATACGGTGTTACCCATACTTTTACAATCTGATCTATATCTGCCTTTATTTCTGGGAGATATAGCATATAATCTAAGTTGAACTCCCTAAAATGAGGGATTTCTTCATATGTATACTTACAGATACCATAGTACTCTATAAGATCTCTCATTGTTTTAACCATATCATTCCTCCTCATCCCTATCACTTGACCACCTATTATTGATCACTTGTATTATCTTATCAATCTTGTTAAGGGATATGAAATGCTTTCGATTTCATATCCCTTTGGAGTTATTCATGATCTGTCTTTTTTATTTAGCAATTAGTATAGCTTTGATAAGATGGGTAACTTCCTGAATTTTGACAAGGTGATTGAGTTGGGCAAATGGGTTGTATCGTATAGAGTGGTGGGCATGATGGTTGTGGTGGACATGGTGGTTGTGGTGGACATGGTGGTTGTGGTGGGCATGGTGGTTGTGGTGGACACGGTGGCTTTGGTGGTGGACATGGTGGTTTTGGCGGTGGACATGGTGGGCATGGTGGTTTCGGCGGTGGACAGTCACAATTACAGTTACTACCTGATGTAGTTATTGACTGGTAACTTCTGCATGGGTCATAAGTATTACCACCCACACTACATGCATCACAATTTCCTCCATCATTATAAATGACTTGCTCTGGTCCTGTATAAGATTTTCCTACTAAGACCTTATAGCACTCTGTTCCATCACAATAGCATAAGTCAAACTGATAAAACCCTTCACAGTCACTTACAGTATGCGCTACTCCTTTGTATTCAGTTCCACAATTTGTATGACACACTCTTACTAACTTCAATAAGGCATTAGGCACTGGCTGACAATCACAATCTCTAATTTGGCCCCACAGACGCACGATATTACACCCTTCACCTTGCATAGATGACTGTAAAGTTAAATCCGCTCTTACCTCAGCTGTTCCACACTCTATCTTGCGAATATCAATAGAATTTCCAGAAGTAATCGTATTCGGCCTTGTACACTGAGCTCTGTATTCATAACCATTTGAATAACTTGACATATAAACATACCTCCTTAATATCATCTCAAGGTTACTTATGTATAACCCTTTCCCTATATATTATGGTGTACATTTGGAAAATGAAACTTGTACTTGGAAGAAAATGTTAATAATAATTTTCTCTTTTAGTGTTTTTATTTTTACCCTTCACTGATATTCATTTTTGCCCATATCATCATCTCTCTTGGATTAATCATTCCATAATGATACTTTTCCAATTGTAATTCTACACTGGGTTGCGCTTCAGACTTTCTTGCTACCTCTAACTCCTGTACAAATAAACTCTTATTTTGAACCTCTTGTCGCTCTTTGTGTGTATCAATATAACTAATTACACAGCTCATCATCCCTTTTATAGCTATCTTTTTTATCTCTCCTATAATAGGTCTTGTTTCTATCACTTTTACATCTACTTCTACCTTAGCAATCTTCTCTATATCCGCTAGATAATAAGGAATCATTACCAATTGTTCTTGTAC
>JBOFPL010000201.1:0-8351 GCA_051659885.1 Cellulosilyticaceae bacterium | reverse complement strand
GTGCAGCAAAAGGCGGTTGTGGTGAATGCCAAACTTCTTGCCAATCAGCTTGTAAAACTTCTTGTACTGTAGGAAATCAAGCTTGCGAAAAATAAGTTTTGGTAACTGAGCAGTGACTTTTGTCGCTGCTTTTATTTTTTAATTAAAGAGAGGATAAGATCATGATTCATAAATTTAGATTTGAGAATTCGAATATCCTTATGGATATACATAGTGGAGCAATCCATATTGTTGATGAAGTAGCTTATAAAATTGTAGAAGATGTACTTCAAATGACAACAGAAGAGGTAGTTGCTAAATATAACAATGAGTTCAGCGAAGCAGAAATTAATGAAGCAATCGAAGAACTAAATGTATTAAAAGAAGAAGGTATGCTAGATACAGAAGATACTTACAGAGATTTAGTACCAGCATTTATGCAAAGAAATCCAGTGGTTAAAGCATTATGCTTACATGTAGCACATGATTGTAACCTTGCTTGTAAATATTGTTTTGCAGGAGAGGGAGAGTACCATGGTGAGCGTGGTATGATGAGTGCAGAAGTAGGAAAAGCTGCTATTGATTTCTTAATCAAGAATTCTGCCCATAGAAAAAACATTGAAGTAGACTTCTTTGGTGGAGAACCACTTATGAATTTTGATGTTGTAAAAGAAGTTGTAGAGTATGGGAGATCTAAAGAAGCTGAATGTGGTAAAAACTTTAGATTTACAATGACAACTAATGGTGTACTTTTAAATGATGAAATTATTGATTACCTGAATGAACATATGTACAATGTTGTATTAAGTTTAGATGGTAGACCAGAAGTAAATGATAGAATGCGTCCAACATGTAATGGAAAAGGAAGTTATGAGGTCATTCTTCCAAAGTTCAAGAAGTTAGTTGAAAAAAGAGGTAATAAGCAGTACTACCTTAGAGGAACATTTACACATCATAATACAGATTTTGCAAGTGATGTTACGCATATGGCGGATTTAGGCTTTGATGAAGTATCTGTAGAGCCGGTTGTTGCGCCAGCAAACATGGATTATGCGCTTCAAACAGGAGATGTAGCGACAATTTGTAATGAGTATGAAAGATTAGCAAAAGAAATGCTAAGAAGACATAAAGAAGACGGTAAGTGCTTTAACTTCTTCCACTACATGGTAGATTTAACAGGTGGACCATGTGTACACAAACGTTTAGCAGGTTGTGGTTCAGGAACAGAATACTTAGCAGCTACACCAGATGGAAGCCTTTACCCATGTCACCAGTTTGCAGGAATGCCAGAGTTTAAGATGGGAGATGTATGGGAAGGTGTAACGAACCTAGAACAACGTAGTAAATTTGAAAAATGTAATGTATATAGTAAAGATGAATGTACAAATTGTTGGGCAAAATTCTACTGTAGTGGAGGATGTGCAGCAAACTCATTCCATTTCCATGGGAATATTAATTCAGTATATGAAATTGGATGTGATTTAGAGAAAAAACGTCTAGAATGTGCAATAGGATTAAAGGCTGAATTGTGTGAATAGGATATAAAGTATTGTAAAAAAATGGTCATTACATTGACTAAAATAGACAAGACCTTTATAATCTACTTAGAGAAGTTTTGTAATACTAAGGAGGAAATGCAATGAAAGGGAACAATTCAAAACCTAAAAGCATTGTACTCCTCATTCTTGTAGTGGCTATAGTTGCACTGTCTGCAATTGTAGCCTATACAGGGATTGGAGAGAACAAAGTATTAGGGATGGGTAACATTAGACTTGGTCTAGACCTTCAAGGGGGAGTAAATATAGTTTATGAAGCAGCTATAGAAGATCCGACTCCAGAAGATATGTCAGCAGCACTTCAAATGATACAAGTGCGCCTTGACAAAGAAAACTACACAGAAGCAGAGGCTGCTATTGAGGGAAGTAATCGTATTAGAGTAGATATACCTGGGGTAGAAGATCCTCAAGAAGCGATAGCGAGTATAGGGGCAACAGCTATGCTTACATTCGAAGATGAGACAGGTAAGCAAATTATGACAGGTAAAAATATTGTCAAAGCAAGCCCTCAGATTGTAGATACAGGTAGAGGTCAAGAAGCAGTTGTATCTATTGAACTTGATAAAGAAGGAACAGTAGCCTTCTCAGAAGCGACTAAGAATAATGTAGGTAAGCCTATCATTATCAAATTAGATAATACAATAATTAGTGCACCAAATGTTAATGAACAAATTAGAGATGGTAAATCTATCATCCAAGGAAGCTTTACACCAGATTCAGCTAAACAACTTGCAGAACGTATTGAAGCAGGTTCATTACCATTTGCTTTAGAACCTATTTCTTCAAGTGGAATTGGAGCTAAATTAGGGATGGATGCACTTAATACAAGTATTAAGGCAGGTATTATTGGATTTATTATTATATTAATTTTCATGGTAATAGTGTACAGAGTAAATGGGTTAGCGGCAGATATAGCACTTTTATTCTATGTAGCACTCGTAGTTATAGTGTTAAGTGGTATGAATGCGACACTAACGCTACCAGGTATTGCAGGTATTATTTTATCTATCGGTATGGCAGTAGATGCTAACGTTATTATCTTTACACGTATCAAAGAAGAATTAGCGTTAGGGAGAAGTGTACGTTCAGCAGTAGATGCTGGATTTAATAAAGCCTTTAGTGCGATTATTGATGGTAATATTACAACACTTATAGCTGCAGGAGTACTTTATCTATTAGGAACAGGTATTATTAAGAGTTTTGCCACTACACTTGGAGTAGGGATTGTCATTTCTATGTTTACAGCTTTAGTAGTGACAAGAATCATTCTTAAACTGTTTGTTGGATTAGGTATTTTATCACCAGCACTATACGGTGCATCAAAATCAAAGTAAAGGAGGGCATAGAATATGAATTTTATTACTAACAGAAAGAAATTTTTCGCATTATCATTAGCTATTATTCTAATTGGTTTAATAACTATGCCTTTCCAAGCAATGAAAGGCAATGAAATCTTAAATTACGACATAGAATTTAAGGGTGGTACAGTACTTCATTTAGATGTGGGACAAGCATTTGATATTAATGAAGACATGCGTCCTCTAGTAGAAGAATATTTAGGGGATACATCAGCTAGAATTCAGAATGTACCAGATACAAATGAAGTAATTATTACATCAAAAGAAACAGATGCAGAAAAAAGAAGTGAACTTGTAAAAGCAATTAAGGAAAAATATGCGATAGAGGGGAATCCTATCTTAGTGGAAAACTCCGTTTCGCCAAGTATCAGTCCTGAGATTAAAGCAGCAGCTATTGAAGCCGTATTATTAGGAACAGTTTTAATGCTTATTTACATTTCTATCCGATTTAAAGATTTTAAATTTGGAGCAAGTGCGGTAGCTGGATTAATCCATGACGTACTGATTATGCTTGCAGTATATGCTGTGTTTAGGATACCAATTAATAATTCATTTATTGCAGCAATGCTTACAATAATTGGATATTCTATTAATGATACAATCATTGTATTTGACCGTATTCGCGAGAATAAAGGTAGAATGAAAGGTGATGATGAAGAAGTCATCAACACAAGTATTCAACAAACGTTATCACGTTCTATTAATACTTCGATCACAACGTTAGTTATGGTTGTTTTACTTTATCTATTAGGTGCATCTTCAGTAAAAGACTTTGCATTTCCACTTGTAATTGGTATTATTTCAGGGACTTATTCATCTATCTTTATTGCCAGCCCAGTTTGGTTTGAAATGAGAAAGTATCAAAGAAATAAAAAAGTAAAAGGAAAAACAGCATAATAAAAAAAGGAACTTTCCCGAAAAAAGGAAAGTTCCTTTTTTTATTTAATTAGAGGAGATGTATAGTGCTTCGGCATTCTCCCAATTAATAATAGGCCAAAGGGCATCAATATAATCTCCACGAAGATTTTGGTGTTTAAGATAATAGGCGTGTTCCCAGACGTCCATTGTCATAAGAGGGTTAAGTCCTAGACTAATAGGTGTATCTTGATTAGCAGTATTAATAATTTGAAGTGAACCTTCAGGTGTTTTAACAAGCCAGGTCCAACCAGAACCAAAATTAGATAATGCAGCTAACTTAAATTGGTTCTTGAAATGATCAAAAGAACCAAAAGATTGATCAATAGCTAATGCTAAATCACCAATTGGTTGACCAGTACTGTTAGGGGATAAATTTTCCCAATAGAAAGTATGGTTATAGACTCCGCCACCTTGGTTAATAACTTGTTGTCTGATATCAGAAGGAATAGTGGTAGGAGTAGATAAAAGAGATTCAAGAGACTCCGAAGAAAGTTCGGGATGAGTAGCAATAAGTGTATTTAGATTATCTACATAAGTTTTTTGATGCCTATCATGATGGATAGTGACCGTTCGGGTATCTATGTAAGGTTCAAGGGCTCCATATGGATAAGGGAGTGGTTCTAAGACAAATGGATAAAACATAGTTCTAATACCTCCTTTAAAAGTCTGAGTAATATATAAGTATGAACAAAGTAAAAAAAAGATTCTTCAAATTAATCTCTTAATCTGAGGGTCCTAGGTTCGAGTCCCAGATGGCTCAATAAAATAAGGGAACACTATTATTGAGATTAATAGTGTTCCCTTATTTTATTGAGTAGAAGACATCTATCATATAAAACAAAAAGACAAGTATAAAAATACTTGTCTTTTTGTTTTATGAAATTGCTCATGGCCTGATTAGCGATTTAAACGTTTGTTAATATCAGTGTGACGATCAGTAGAATCTTTCATAAAGTTTTTCATGAGGGTTTCAAAGTCCTCAATTGGAACTTCTTTTTTTCTTTCTTGTCTAGGTGGAGCAGGTTTTGCATTCTTCATAGAAAGAGAAATTTTACCTTTTTCTGAATCGATAGATAAAATCTTTACTTTAACTACGTCTCCAACTTTAACTGCGTCAGCGATGTTCTCTAAGAAACCATGAGTTACATGAGAAATATGAACTAGACCTTGAGTTGTCTCATCAAGAGACACGAATGCACCGAAAGGTTTTACACCCGTAACAGTACCTTCAATAATTTGACCTACTTGAAATTTTTCCGACATGATAACACTCCTATATAAGTAAATAACGTATAAATTATATCATACAAATAAATCTATTGTACAGACATAAAATAAATAAATGGGTAATGGCATAAAATATGTTATAATAAAAGACATAAGTAAAGAAAGGGTGAGAGGTTTGTTGCCAAGCAAATATAAGTGGAATGGCAAAAGTAATACAAAAGCGCCTATTATAGAAAAGATATTAGATAATAGAGGAATTTATGGCGAAGAAGCAAGGCAAAAATTCTTGCATCCATGTCGTGAACATTTAAATGATCCGTATCTACTGAATGATATGGATAGAGCGATTGAACGGATTAGACAAACTAAATCAGCTCAAAATCAAATTGTGATTTATGGAGATTATGATGTAGACGGTGTGACGAGTACGTCTATTTTATATATGTTTTTAAAATCTCAGGGATATAAAGTGTCATATTATATTCCGAATAGACAAACAGAAGGTTATGGGCTTAATAAAGAGGCTATTAAAAAGATTAGTGAATATGCCCAATTAGTGATTACAGTAGATACAGGTATTGCTGCTACAGAAGAAGTGGCTTACGCCAATGAGATAGGACTAGATATTATTATTACAGATCATCATGAATGCCAAGAAGTATTACCAAAAGCTTATTGTATTATTAATCCAAAGAGACCAGATAGTACATACCCATTTGAATCGCTAGCAGGAGTAGGGGTAACATTTAAACTTATCCATGCGTTAGCGTTAAGAGAAAATGTAGAAGATGAAATCTGGCAATATTTAGATATTGTATCATTAGGTACTGTAGCAGATGTAGTCCCTTTGGCAGATGAAAATAGAGTAATTACGTATTTAGGATTTATACAAATGAGTCAAACAAAACATATAGGGCTTAGAGCCTTATTAGACTTATTACAAACAAAAGATAATAAAATTACATCTAATATCATAGGCTATCAATTAGGACCTAGAATTAATGCAGCAGGAAGACTAAGTGATGCAAAATTGGGAGTAGAGCTATTAATTACTGAAGATAGTGCAAAAGCCAAAGAGATTGCTATATTATTAGATGACGAAAATAAAAAACGCCAAGATATGGAAGCGGCTATTCTAGAAGAGGCACAACTATACATTGAGCAGTATATAGATATAGAAAAAGAAAAAATAATTATTGTTGCGGGGAAAGAATGGCACCATGGCGTGATAGGAATAGTGGCTTCAAGAATTATGGGACAATACTATAAACCAACTATTGTACTTACCCTAGAAGAAGGTATTTATTCAGGATCTGCTAGGAGTGTAGAAGGATTTAATATTTTTGAGGCAATTAATTCTGCTAAAGAACGATTGGTAAGATTTGGTGGACATGAAATGGCAGCAGGGTTATCTTTAGAGGAAAGTGCCCTAGAAGCTTTTAAAAAAGATATTAATGCATATGCAGATCAATATTTAGATGAAGATATTCTCATACCAAGTCTAGAGATTGACACGGTTATTAGTCCAAATGAATTGAATTTACATGTATGTGAGGAGTTAGAGCGATTAGAACCTTTTGGTGCAGCTAATCCTACACCTATTTTTGCTATTAAAGGACAAGTGCAATATGCACAGACTATGGGACAAGATCATAAACATCTAAAAATTTCTATCCAAAAAGATCAGAGTGTTTTTCAAGGTGTTGGTTTTGGTAAAGGTTATTTAGCAGAATATATTTCTGAAGGAGAAGAAGTCATTATTGCAGGAGAAATTGCAAAAAATGAGTGGAATGGAAGAGTAAGTGTACAGGTGAGAATAAAGGATATTCAATCACCTATGGAAAAAGTACTTACAAGTAAATACTATCTTTCTTTATATAATTATTTAAAAGAACCACCAATCTTAACGAAGCAGAATATATCACTTCATGGGGAAAAAGGTTTGGATAAAAATTTAAGTGTATATACTGAGAATGGATTAAAAGAAATTTTTAGGACGAAGAAAAAAAGTATTACTAATTGGAACAAAATATGTTATAATGAGTGGTACGGCTTAAAAGAGGAGCCCATAATTTATGTCAATTCACAATTAGAAAATGTAGCAAATACTTATACTAATTATGAATGGGATTTTAAAACCACGACAGATTATACTTGTGTCAATCCGTCTATAGCCAATCATATAATGCAAGTTCCTAAAATGGTTCCAAGTTATATGGATTGTAAAGTAATATATAAGTTGTTCAGTACCAATAAGCAAAATTATATATATATGCACAAAGCGGTAAGTTTACTTGATACATGTAATATGACAGAATACAAATTGCTTCAAGCATTAGATGTATTTGAGGAATTAGGGCTTATACGGTATAAGCTAATAGATGATAAGATAGAATATGAAGTAACTGTATCATCTAAAACCAATCTTGAGCATTCAAAAAGATACATGCATTTGCAAAGATTTATGCAAGCTATGTGTAAGTAAAATAAAAATGAGAGCAGGAGGAAGCAACATGGATTTATATTCTCTTATTCGTGATGTAGAAAACTTCCCAAAAGAAGATATACTATTTAGAGATATTACACCATTATTGCAAGATCCACAAGGATTAACAAGTGCTATTGATGCAATGGCAGTAGAAGTAGAAGGTGTAGAGTTTGACTTAGTAATAGGACCAGAGTCAAGAGGATTTATTTTTGGTGTACCATTAGCGTACAAATTACAAAAAGGTTTTGTACCAGTGAGAAAACCAGGTAAATTACCATATAAAACTATTTCTCAAAGTTATGATTTAGAATATGGAAGTAATACAATTGAAATGCATATAGACTCTATCAAACCAGGACAAAAAGTAGTAATTATTGATGACCTTTTAGCAACTGGTGGAACAACAAAAGCAATGGTAGAGCTTATTGAAAAATTAGGTGGAGAAGTAGTGAAAATCGTTTACCTAATTGAACTTGAAGGATTAAATGGTAGAGAAGTATTAGAAGGTAAAGATGTAGTATCTTTATTAAAATACTAGAATAAGAAATAAATATAAGGGGATAATTATAACTAATTTAGTTATGATTATCCTTTTTTTGGTATTTAAGAACAATATTTTTTCTTTTAACATAAAATAAAAATTAACAGATTCCAAGATTTATAAAGGATAGCATTGAATTTTTTTAATAACATGTCTATAATAGTAATAATATAAAAATTATGTAGAATTAAGCCTAAGGGGGTACACCATGCCAGGTGAAATTTATGAGAAGCTAATTAATAGAATACGTTCGTACCACCCTTCCGATGATTTAAGTATGGTAG
>JBOFPL010000200.1:0-7135 GCA_051659885.1 Cellulosilyticaceae bacterium | reverse complement strand
GATCTTGAGGTCATACCTTGCCTCAAATGCTTTCAATGTAGCCATAAAAGACTGTGGTAGATATTTGGTATTGTAATTATGAAGTAAAATATCTTGATATCTCGCATTTTCTATAAGTAAGTGAAAAGTACCTTTTGCTCTTAAAAACTCATTTTCAATTCGATCTCTTCCTTGTGTGAAATTTCCACTTAACTCATTCAAATTGGCTTTTCTTTCTATCACACACTCATACTGTAAATAGTAAGGTCGACTTAGATGTGGTAATTGTATCTTTAATGTGTAGTCTCCAAAGTCTAGTTTTTCACAGACATAACTAATCTTCTTCTCATTGAAGTACTCGATAATATGTCCACACTTTTGTTCCCTCGTATCTATTACTACAATAGTCTCCTTAAGGATTTCTTTTATTTCCTTATCTGAGTACCTAAACATACTAAAACTCCTCTAAGACCTTCAATACTGGCACAATATCATTATCTATCTCATCCTCTTGGAATGCTCCAAAAGGTGTCTTAGCTGTGGAATTATTACTATGTGTTTCAAAGATATATCTTCCCTCTTTACATCTTGCCAATAAGACCACATTAAACTTAGATTCAGGCACCAACTTATTGAGCTTCTTCCCTGTGGTTTTCATCCTCGTCCACACATAACCATCCTCTGTACGCTCTGTTTCACTATGGGCTGTATAAATGATTGTTAAATCCTCTCTCAGTTCACAAACCACATCTAGAATGTTATAGATATAACTCGCTAGATCTAACCACTTATCAAAGTTCTTCTCCTTAGATCGTCTCATCTCCTCACCAACCATAATCCCATTAAGGGTATCCACTACAATATACTTCAGTGTGGTCTTCTCACTAATTCCCCTCATAAGAGTAAGAATTTTATTCGGATCATCTGTGGCGATATAATTTTTCTTCTCACTATTGTATTGCTGTCTAAAGCCTCTCCAAGCACTTCCCTTTTTGTCAGCATCAATATAGTAAGTCTCCTGTGGATTTAAATTTCTTAATGAAGTTGTCTTTCCTGCTCCTGATTCACCGATAATACAAATTGCTTTTGCCATGTCCCTTGCCTCCTAATAGTTAAATTTCTAGTATTTGATCTCTAATTCTTCTGATTTCATAATGGCTACTAAGCCCTCTATTTCAAGTGTCTCTCCAGTAGTAAATTCGACAATGCCATAGTCTGTATCTACTAGATCCTTCTTAAAATCTCCCCATTTAAAACTTACAATTTCCTTTCTAGTAATAAGATCCTCTCTTTGATTTGCTAAAGCCCATTCTAAAAGCTTATCTGTATTCTTTTCAAAGTCAGGTTTTGGTTTTTTAACAACCACATCTGCATTAAGTAACTTCACCTTTCTTTGAGTCTTTGTCTCACTCTGTGGTACTTGTTCAAATAAGCCTCTTAAGTGAGTTTGTAACTTCTCTCTTTTACTTGTCAGACTATATCTCTTATCCTCAAACTTATCCTTGAGTTGCTCCTGATGCACTTTAAACATTTCCTCTAGCTCTGCAATGGCATAATCTAAATCCTTAATATCTTCTATTAAATTATCCATCTCTACTTTTAACTGAATTACTCTTTCATCCATTTCCACATTTAACTTCTTAGCCATATTCTTATCTCCCTATCTCTATTTCTTTAAGTTTTTTATATTTCATTGCGTATTGTCTAGCTAGTACATCTTCTTCACAAAGATACTCTAATATTTCCTCTAGCAGCTCCTCGCATCTTTCAACTCTCCATTTGATGGATTTTTGACATAGGAATGAGGCCTTTTCAAGCCTTTTATGAGGCTCTTTTGAAGTCAATATGAGGCAAATGTGAGGCTTTGATGAACTGTTTATGAATAAAGTATGAATTAAGGGCAAAAAAATAGACTTAAGTTATAAACTTAAGCCATTTAAGAGGTTTGTAGTGTTTTCTGTGAAATTCACCTTGAAAAGTTTCCATAAAATTGGTATATTTATTTATAGAATTGTATAGTGTGAACGATACAAACCCATCTTAATTTAGATATAGCAAAACTAAATCCATTGATATATAAGGGTTTTAGTCACTTTTAGAACCCTGCATTACAGCCAGAAAATGACAGTATGGAGCCGATTTATGGTGAAGATATCCAGGTTATTGGAAAGGTAATTGGACTATTTAGGGAGTTCTAGTATTATCAAGGGTTTGCTAAGGATTTAAAATTAAAAATACACTATGTTATTCTAAGAAATTAGATAGCGATAGTGTATTTTTTATATCACTTTAACTTTTAGTTTTTTATAGATATCCAATATCTTTGCTTTAAAGTTCCATTTTCAGTCACTTCATTTTCTAATATACCGCCATTATTTAATATTGTTTTAGCTGAACCCACATTATCTTTAAAGCATGTAATTAAGACTTTCTGCATTCCTAGTGTCATACAATGTTCTAGCGCTAACTTTAACATCTGAGTCGCATAACCTTTTTTACGTTCTGAGGGTCTTATTCCATACCCAATATTTCCACCATAAGTATGTAAATAAGTATTTAATTGATGCCTAATATCAATAGCTCCAAGTATTCTCTTACTACCTTCTTCCACAAGGAAATATATATCTGAAGGTACTATATGTGTTGGAAGATCTATTCCTTTTGAATTATTTTCAGCAGTTTTTAGATATGTAGTGTAATCATTGGTAGTTCCTTTTAATGCTAACGGTGTTATTTTTTCTTGGGCTGCTTCTATTTCTTTTATAATTGAATACCATTCTGCCCTATACTCCTCTGTTGGTAAAACTAATTTCAACCCCATAATCCTATCCCCCCTGTATTTTATTAATTGAAATTTACTTAAGTATAACATTACTATTGCCAATCTACCACACTACTATTCCCTAACTGTAAATTATAGGGTATACAAAGCACAACTCTGTTAGTCTATAGCTTATAAACTGAAAAGACACCTACCTTTTAGTAAGTGCCCTCTAAACATATATTTATTTTTTTACGACTGGAATTTGAAGTTCTGTTAGCCAATCTTCTTGACTTTCTTTATTCCAAATACCATCAATGTAGTTTTCTCTTGGATTATCTATAACTACATAACCATTATTTTCTATCCACTCAAAAGAATATGCATATGCAGCAGCTAGTCTATCATAAGGCCCTTTGTGCATAACTGAAATAGCATCTACTTTATCAATCTTCTTAAACTTAATATCTTCAAAATCCTCTTTTAATTCTGTAACAGCTTCACAAAGCTCAATATTAATATTCTTTTCCTTGTACTCACCGTCTAAATAAGCTATAAAGCAATATTCTGGACTTGCACACTTCAAATCTGGGTAACGCTGTAGTACTTGTTGTCCAATAGCTGGAATAACTTGAAAATATTCATTATAACTAGATACTGTAAGTTTTTTGGAATACACAATGCACTCTGGTAGCTCTTTAATAATAGCTTGATAATTCATATTTTGACTCTCCTTTTCACTTAACAAGATAAATTCTATTCGAGAAAGTTGCTCTTCATAGTTTTGAATTTCACTCTGTATCTCTCGTTTACGTTGCTCTAGAATTTGTACAGAACTATGTCCTGATAATATTACTCTAATTTGATCAATTCCTATTCCAATTTGTCTTAATGCTTGTATCTTATGCATTGCAATTAATTGTTCTGTTGCATAAAACCTATGTCCTGTATATCTATCAACATATTCAGGCTTAAGTAAATTTATTTCATCATAATAGTGTAGAGCCTTAATTGTGGTTTTAGTTATCTTTGAGAATTCACCAATCCGATACATTTTCAACACTCCTTTCTCTTAAGCTTACTATATAACCTCCTGTAAGAGGAGATGCAATACATTTTTTTAATATTTTAGTTTCATTGTGATACTTCCCAAACTGAGGAGAAAAAAATATACCAGTCATAACGACTGGCACATAAAGTGAAATGTTCCTAATAAAAGTATTTCCGTCATTGGTACACTCCCCTGTGTATTTGAATTATTTGTATATTCTAAACTATTGAACGATTATTATACCTCTATAATCTACAAAATTCCATTTTCAATATCTTTTATAAAGTTTTTAGCATACTCATTCATCTCATTGCATAGTCCCATAGTTTCAGGAAGATAACAGTGATTTTTATCAATAACATGCTTTTTCATAAAATCTAAAGTCTGTACTAAACTTTGTCCCCTCACAGAGCCTGTTATTAATGTTTTAACCATCAAATACGTTTTTCCACCTTCAAGAACATGAGCATCATGAAGAATTTTTCCTTCCATAGTTTTAGGAATTTCTTGACGCTGTGACTCCCATGAAATCTCAACAATTTTTTCTATTCTTTCATTAGGCATACTCTCAGTTTTTAGCCATATGCGAATATCATTTTCATGTGAATAAATAAAACCGTGAAAAAACATAGCATAAATTAAATTTTCGTAATCCACATTATACTTGCCCATTTCAATAATTTTATCAACCCATTTATGTACTAATTCAATATGCCAGAGATTATGCATAATATCCTTATCACTGTAATAAGGTTCAATAAAACACTTCAATCTATCAATATTCATTCCCTCACCCCTATAATTAATTAATCTTCTAATTGATCTAAACTATCTATCCAATTCAACATTACATCTTTTAATTGCTCAGCCTCTTGTAGCCAAGGAAAATGATTACAATTTTCTAAGATAACCAATTTACAATTAGGTAAAAGGTTGGAAAGCTGCACAGCAGGCCACATAGGCCTAATATCCTCTTTACCATAAATAATTTGAACAGGTATATTTAAGTCAGCTATATTTCTTAATAACATAGGCTGTTTAATATAGACATTATGTGAACGTAGCCCCATGTTTAATACATCATAATTTATATGAGGGGGATCAATTTCTGGTTGCTTTAAGTTTTTAGCATTTGTATTAAACTCTTCACCCCAATCACCGTCATTTTGGATTCCCATTCCCCCTATATAAATAACTCCATCACAAGATTTTGTGTACTTTAAAGCATAAAAAAGTGCCACACTTGCTCCCCATGAGTGACCAAGTACATACCAGCTTTTAATTTGATAAAATTCACGAATCTTTTCCATATCTGCTATAACAGTTTCTAGTGTGTAGTTAAAATCTTCTGTAGAACGTCCACATCCTCTTTGTTCAAACCGAATAACATTAAATCTTGAGTGAATAAGATTATCTATTTCTTTTAAAGAATCCCCAATTCCAGGACCACCACCACATAAACAAATATACGGCTTGGTCTCATTTATATTATCTGAAATATTAGTCCATATTTTGCTACTTTCAATTTCAATATAGTGTTCCACTAAATCTCCTCCTAAACTAAAATAACTATTCTATCCCCGAAGAAAGCCCTTTCTAGTAAAAAATATGTTTTATTATTGATGATAACCTGTGATCCTAACCTACAATTTTTAGGCTTGAATTATCAGAGGTTTCTTGGCATCAATTACAAGAGATACCATGCCTAAACATTCCAAGCTATTTCGGGTATCAAAACGAAACGATCTACCAATCTTTCCATCTTGTTCATTCCAATATTTATAATGAAAGTTTCCTGTTTCATCACAGTATTCTAAGAGTTCTACCTCAAATCCAACTTTCTCAAACACATCTACTAACTCTTTATAATCATACACAACTTTATGAGTATATGCTGGATGATCTATAGGTCCAGGCCCACCCACTTTCACCATATTTTGATACCATTCATTTCTAAAATTAGAATCTGGAACAGCTACCCTTACATAGCCACCATCCTTCAGAAAGTCATAGCAATGTTTCGCTGCTACAGTTCCCTCTTCTTTAGTCATATGTTCCCAGACATGCTCAGCTAACATTGCCTCTATACTACCTTCTTGAAATTGTTTCTCAAAATCATGCCTATTTAGCAAATTTAAATCTTCTTCTTGGGTACTTACCCACCCCTCAAATACTGTTTTCCCAGCACCTAATATAATTTTCATCCTGCTCACTCCTTTTTATTGCGCTAGATTTATTTAAGTATTTTAATTATACCCCTACGAAATTATATCTATCAACCTAAATAATTTGAGTTATTTCGACATTATCAATCTACCTACTTTTAAGTATATTCCGTAAATAATTAAATTCTATTTATATCTCCAATGCATTATTAGCATCTGTGTATATGTATACAGATAGATTACTCCTATCCCAAGCATGTATTCGTAAGGGTATTTAGACTTCTCTACAGTATGATCAATTCCCAGCCTAAGTGCATAGGAGCTAGCTTTTCTTAAGTGCCAAGGCGAGGATACAATAACTGCTGTCTTTAGCTGTTTATTCTGCATAATTTTACTTGAAAGCATTAAATTGCCATATGTATTCTCTGCAAATTTCTCACGAATAATATACTCCTCTGCTACTCCTAATTTATTCAAAGCTTGTGCCATGACATCTGCCTCTGTATAGTTATTTGCAACAGCTGCACCGCTACAAATAATTACTTCAGCAATTCCTTCATGATATAATTCAGCTGCTTTTTTTATTCTCTCTCTTAAAATAGGTGACATATTTCCATCTTTTTTAGCTGGATAGCCCGGAACAATAATCACATCTCTCTTACGCCCATTATTATAACCTGCTTTTTTACAGTGTTTGCAAACTAAAACATACTCAATTATAAAGCATAACAATATTATGCCTAAAATGCATAAGGGTATCATTCGTGATTTTCCTTTCTATCCACGATCTGCTTTGCTCTTTCTAATGCAATTCCTAAAAACTCTTCTGCATCTCCTATATGTTCAAAGCCTGTATTTCTTACTTCAAGAGCAACTGCTCCAGTGTAATTGATTGCTTTTATCTCTTTAGAAAGACTTTTCCAATTAATACTTCCTGAAAAAGGAAGTGCATGCATATCTTCTTTCTGATTATTATCATGGAGATGTACTGCCATCAATTTATGTCCATATAGACTGAGTAAATCGAGATTAGGAGAATATAGATGCTGATGTCCACTATCAAAACAGAACCCAAGCCTATCAGACTGAATTTGACTAAAGATATATTCAAGATATTGAGGACTCTCCATATTCTCTAAAGCTACATTAACATTTAAGGTTTCTGCTTTATCTATAATG
>JBOFPL010000199.1:0-18828 GCA_051659885.1 Cellulosilyticaceae bacterium | reverse complement strand
AATGCACTTGTTAAAAAACCTGCTAATCCAAATACTTTACCACTTAATCCCAAAATAACGAATTGCCCAATACCCAATACCATTCTTCCAACTAACATAGCACCAATTAATGCTACGAGTGTATTGTATTTTTTTATAAGTACTCCAGATACTATCCCATATGTAATTAGTTCAATAGCCATATATACTGCTACTGGATAAATAGGTGGCATACCTGTTAATATGCTTGATAGAAAAGGCACAATGAGTCCCACTAATCCACCATATCTCCATCCACAAATCAATCCACATAACAGTACTGGAATATGCATTGGCAAGAAGATTGGTCCTCCCATCCCAAAAGCATGAAATACCATTGGAAATAATACCCCTAATGCAGTAAAAAGTGCCGCTAAAATAAGTCCTACTGTTGTTTGTTTTTTCATAATTCCCTCCATAATTTTTCTTTATTATCTAGTATTGAAACGCAAAAAAGATACCACAACATAACTGTTTCCTTCTGAAAACAACTACCTTCATGGTATCTTTTAATTTATATAATTTACATTGTCGTTTCTTTTTTATTAAATACACTAGATAACTTCTGTTATCTGAATAATTTTATTATATCATAGTTTAATTATTTTTCAAAGCCTTTTATGCTTCACTTTGTGCTAAATAAGCTAAATTTTTTTTAATTAATTCACATCTTTGAGCTACACACGCTACTGATCTAAGCGGATCTTCCGGTGTATTAAAAGTATAATCTATAAGTTTATCTAATGTTGTGGTTGCTACATGTAATCTTGTATCTGAAGAAGCATAATAAATATAGACTTCTCCATTTTCTTTAACAATCGCACCATTAGTAAATGTAACATTTGAAACATCCCCTATTCTTTCTTCTCCATAAGGTGCAATAAAGTACCCTGAAGGCTCTGCAATCACCCTAGTTGGGTCTTCTAAATCTGTAGCAAAAACATAGATTACATATCTTAATCCCGCCGCAGTATTACGTACCCCATGGGCAATATGAATCCATCCTTTAGATGTCTTGATTGGTACAGCCCCAGCTCCATTTTTAGCTTCTGTAATGGTGTGGTATTTTCTTTGACTAAGAATTACTTCTTCTCCTGTCATAGATTGCGTAATATCTTCACATAAAGTGAATCCAATTCCCCCACCACTTCCTGTATTAATAAACCCATCTTGAGGTCTTGTATAAAAAGCATATTTGCCTTCCACAAATTCTGGATGAAGAACTACATTTCTTTGTTGTGGTGATTGAGTTTTAAGGTTAGGTAGTCTTTCCCATGATTTAAGGTCTTTGGTACGTACAATTCCAGCTTGTGCTACTGCTGCTGATAAATCCACCTCTTCTTGATCCTTACTTTCTGAACAAAAGACTCCATAGATATAACCATCTTCATGCTTTGTTAAACGCATATCATAAACATTAGTCTCTTCTGGCTCTGTGTCTGGTAATAAAATAGGGTAATCCCAAAATTCAAATCCCTCAACTCCATTTTCACTTTCAGCTACCGCAAAGAAAGATTTTCTATCATGCCCTTCTACACGCGCCACTAAATAATACTTTCCATCTAACTCAATAGCCCCTGAATTAAAAACTGCATTAATTCCTAATCGTTCCATAAAATAAGGATTAGTCTCCGGATTTAAATCGTATCTCCAGTGCACAGGTGCATGTTCTCTTGTTAATACAGGATTTTCCCATCTATCATAAATACCATTATACTCATCCGTTATTTTATTTTTCTTCTCAATAATCTGACGATACTTCTCTAATTCTTTCTCATAATTTCTTTTAAACATATTTTTCCCCCCATTTTTTTAAGTTATCGATTACTTATATTTTAAGTTAATGTTTTTAAGTTGTCAATTCTAGCTTTATTATATTTTTAAACAAAAAATAAGTAAAAAGATAGTTAATCTCTTTACTTATTTTTTTAGTTCTTTTCTAACTCTTTTACCGACTCTCTAATAACAATTTGTCCCGCTATTACTTTTCTACCTATTGTATATGAGTCATCTTGTAACTTTCTTAAAACAAATGCAACCGCTTGTTCTGCCATACTTTCAATATCAACTTTTATCGTTGTAATTCCTGGTTTTGATAAAGTAGCATAAATATAATCATCAAACCCCACTATCGAAACATCTTCTGGCACTCTAATCCCTTGACTCTCTAGTTGCTGTACGAAGTAATAGGCAGCTTTGTCACAATTACACACAAAAGCCGTCGGCAGTTTTTCAGGCAACTCTACCAAGCAAGATTCACCATCCGCATCACGGTCTTTCAAAATCCATTCTGGATGTATGATTAACCTATTTTCTATCAATGCTTTAGAGTATCCTAAATAACGATCTAATATGCTTGTCGTTGCATAAATATCACCTAAGTATCCAATTTCTTTATGCCCTTTTCCAATCAAATAGTTAGTCGCCATGTATGATCCATACATATTATCTCCTATAACAGCATCCATATCAAATTGCCTACTATGAAAATCTAAAAACAAAACAGGCAATCCTTGATTATCTATTAAATCAATATAGTTTTCTTTCACCTGTCCTAATATAATCAGTGCATCCACACGTCTATCCTCTATCATATTAGGCAATTTGCCCATCTGTTCATCTTCTTTTGAAATCATCTCTAGCAAAGCATAGTAATTTTCTTTTCCTAAATGCTGAATCAAATGTTGATACATCATCCAGTAAAAAGAATTGGCTGTATCCATATAACGCTTTGCCACAATCACCCCAACATTATAAGTGCACCCCTCTTTCATTCCTTTTGCTACAAGATTGCATCTATATCCCATTTCACTAGCAACTTGTTTGATTTGATCTCGAAGCGTTTGACTGACCCCTTCTTTATCTGATAAAGCTTTTGATACAGTTACGGTACTGATATTGAGCTTATTAGCAATATCACTCATTGTCACATGTTTCCTCAAGACAACACTCCTCTTTTTACTTAAATTAAATAGTATTTAGTTTATTATACCAAATTTTTATTAAGTAAATCAATCATTCTTCCTTTTATTATCCTACTTATTTCTTAAAATTAAAAAGAGAGCGAATCGCTTCGCCCTCATTTTATCTTCATTACAATGCCTAAAGTTATCCACGGTAGCCCTATTAGGATAATTCCTAAAATACGCCACCAATTAACTCTATACACCCATTTTATAATATAGTCCATCCCCTTCACCTCCTGAAGAGTATGGACTAATTTTCAACACTTTACACAGCCTTACTACCTTTTAATTTCTACCTATAGGATTAAGACCTTACGAGCAATCCTTCATATAGATAGACTACCATAAATTGTTCATCATCTATAAAGTAATATTCCCCATATAAATCGATAGCTATACTTCCACTTACCCAAGCATTCAGATCTTCATCGAAAATTTCTATTCGATCTTCTACTTGATAGGGTTTATCTTCTACTACTGCATATTTATTCTGTTCTGTCTTATAAAGTATTCCTTGTGTCATGTTGTCCTTCCTCTCTTTGTCTCGCTTCCTTTTATATTATACAAAACTTTAAGCCGCTAAGAAAGCTATCATTTTCTTCATGATTTGCAAAAAGGAGTCCTATTTGTTATAAGACTCCTTTTCTATAGTTAGGATAATCGTTTAAATCCATACATCCAATTAGACTTTAAGTAATAAATTAAAAATATAATTGAACTTAATGACCAGGTTAATGGATAGGCCCAGAAAATTACCTGAATTTCTTTAACAAAATAAGTTGCTACCGTTACATAGATTACCCGGATAACACACCAACAAGTTAGCATAACCAACATTGGTACAATAGATTTCCCTGCACCTCTCAATATCCCCGCCATGCAATGTGAAAATGCTAACAAGAAGAAAAAGAGTGCAATAGTCCTGGCTTGTTGTGTTCCATAAGCTACAACTTCTGGATCATTATTAAATAATGCAATCAATCTAGGTGCTAATAAAAAGAAAATAACACCTATTGATTCTGACAAAAAGGCTGATACTCCTATACCAAAATAAGTTCCTTTTTTAGCTCTTTCATACTCTCCTGCCCCTAAATTTTGACCAATAAATACAGTCATAGACATTGCAAAACTTGTAATTGGAATAAACGCAAATCCTTCTATTTTAGAATAAGCACCACACCCGGCTACTGCTATGGCTCCAAAAGCATTAATATTAGATTGTACCACAATATTTGCCATCGCAATCACAGAATTTTGAACACCCGATGGAATCCCTAATTGTAAAATTTGTTTGAGCATATCCCACGGTAAAGCTATTTTACGCAAATCTACTTTATAAATTTCTGTAGTTTTCATCAGGTGATAAAAAGCTAACATCCCACTTACAGCCTGTGCGATAACCGTAGCTAATGCTGCCCCTCCAATTCCCATTCCTAATCCTACTACAAATAACAAGTCTAAAATAACATTAATAATCGATGATATGATCAGAAAGTATAGCGGCCTCTTACTATCTCCTACTGCTTGAAATATACCATTAGCTGCATTATACATCACAACAGTTAGTATTCCTCCAAAATAAATTCTCACATAGATTACAGCATTCGGAAAAACCGTTTCTGGTGTACCCATTAGTTTTAAAATTTGTGGTGCTAACCATGTCCCTAATAGTGTAAGTACTATACCTGCTAATAATGCAAAGCAAACATTGGTATGTATGGCCCTTTGGACTTCATCATCATCTCCGGCTCCGAAATATCTTGAGATCACTACACCCGCTCCTGAGAAGATCCCTCCCACTAAGCCTACCAATAGAAAAATCAAAGAACCTGTAGAGCTAATCGCAGCAAGTGCCTCTTTCCCCAAAAAATTTCCTACAATTAATGAATCTACCACATTGTATAATTGCTGAAATAAGTTCCCACAAAAAATAGGGATGGCAAATTTAACTATTTTTTTATAAATAGGTCCTTCTGTCATCAACATTGTATTTTTTTGCATAATACCTTTTCGCCCACTTCCTTAAACTAAATAATTTTTAAACTTCAATACAATATTAAACCCTATAGTATACTCTAAGTCAAACTTCTTTTTAAATTCATCTCTTCTCTATAATTTTTTATACACTCAAACAAAGGAGTTAGAGATGATTGACATCCTCTAACTCCTTAAAAATACTATTTCTTACACATATTCAAAATGCTCTTCACCTTTACACCACTTATCTCTTCCTGTATGGAGTATAAATGCAAGAATTGCCATCACTACATACCCCATCACAAAAGGAGATGTTGGATAAAAGCCTAATGCTGCACTATGTATAAACCCAAAGAGAGCAAGCCCTGCCGAAGCTAGTGCAGTAACCCCAACTTTGTCTAATCGCCTATCAATAATAAAGACTGTCATCGTCCCGAGTAAAATCCCAATAATAATTGCACCTGATTTAACTGCAGGTACACCATTCCACATAACCCCATGATCTACAAGGTACTGTGAAACCTCTGGTGTATAGCCTAATAATCCTGTTTCAAGTGTCTCTGTCCAGATATCTGCCACACCTACAGCTCCTGTAATTTGTGTATAAAGAAAATCTGCTACTGGTGGAATCATAGCCACAGCTACCCCAGCATAATGCTTAACTGGACAATCTTTGAAAGCCTGTGAAACCATAATAACCGAACACCATAGATAAGTAATAGCACAAATAGCCGGTGGTACTAACCCACTAAAGAATGTAAACAATCCCAAAAGCCCTGCTAATCCAAGTAATACGCCTCCTAACCAAGAGAACCCTATTCCTGCACCTGCTTTTTTCAACCCTGCATGACCTAGCCAAACTGTATTTGGCACAACTCCTCCAAACATAGCAGAAATCATCGTACAAACACCATCTACAAACTGTGCTTCCCGAATGCTATAGTTATCTCCTGCTGCATTGGCAGCCTCTACATTATCCATTGTTTCTACGAAATTATAAATTTCAATTGGAATAATAATGGTTAAGTAAGGTGCTACTACTGCAAATCCACTTAAAAGCGCCTGGATAGAGTCCTTAGGATTTGGGAAATAAAATCCTACTCCAGAAAAATCAATTTCTGTACGACCAAGTGCAAACGCATACACAATCCCCCCTACTACAGCTACTACAAGTGGCGGTATTCTTTTAGGGAATAAATACCCACCAAATACACCTACCATAGCTACCAATAGGATAGGTAACCCTACTACAGGGTCACTAAATACATCAAACACTCCCTGTGTAGCCATCCAGATAAACCCTATTCCTGCTACAGTTCCCAGAAGGGCTGCACGTGGAATACGTTTTTTCATCCATGGCCCAATGATTCCTCCACCAAATTCTACAAGCCCACCAATAAAACACGCTGCCACTGCTGCAGACCATGTTAGATAAGGATCTTCTAAAGCATAATTCAGTGGCATAATAACACCATATAAAATAACAAACATTGCTGGCGTAGAAACACCTGAAGGTAACGCTGTTACATCATTACGACCTTCTTTTTTTGCTAATTTACAGGCCATATATGCATAATATAAACCACTTAGTAAAAGCCCAATAGACATGCCCGGGATTACTCTCCCATACACAATCTCGTCTGGCCAGGCAAGCACACCTGATAAAGTTGCAATTACAATAAGATAGTTTACAATGTTATTTGTTAAAATATAAGTTAATCCTCCGATATCCCCCGTTGTAAACAGTGGAATTTTGGCTACATTTTTAGTCATAAGTCATCTCTCCTTCTATCTGTTTTCAACTAAGCTTCAATCGGTATAAATTTAAATTGTGTCACATCAAATAGTCCCATATCTGTTAATTTTAGTTCAGGGATTACTGGTAAAGACATAAAACAAAGTGTCATCACTGGTTCTACCTCTTGACTAATTTGAAGTGATTCATGAGCCACTTTGTGGATTTGAGTCAATTTTTCCTGTACCCATTCTCCACTTTGATCACTCATCAATCCTCCTATTGGCATAGGCATACTTTCCAAGATTGTTTGATCTTTGACTACAATAATTCCACCATCTTGTTTAATTAATTCTTCTACAGCAAAAGCCATATCTCTATCATTTACACCTACTACAATGATATTGTGTGAATCATGTGCAATTGAAAGAGCTACCGCACCTTCTTTAATGCCATAACCTTCTAATAAAGCAACCGCTACATTTCCTGTCCCTTGATGACGTTCAACTACAGCTACCTTAGCTACATCTACTGAAGGATCATACACAAATGCATCCTTTTCATCTCGCTTGATTGAAACTACTTGTTTGCTGGTTACCACTCCTCCAGGTAAAATTTTAATAACATGCGCTTTTTCTGAGTGAATAGGTAGGCGTAGACGTTCCACTGAAAAATCTTTTACTTTAAAACTTCCTTTTGTTGGGGAAATATCATGGCGTGTCATCGGTAATGTGTACTGTCCATCTACAGCTACCTGCTTACCTTCAATCAATACACGCGTTACTTCAAATGCTTCTAAGTCTTTCATCAAAACAATATCTGCTCTTAAGCCTGGTGCAATAGCACCTCTATCTGTTAATCCAAAGCACTCTGCCGCATTCAAACTAGCCATTTGTAATGCAATAATCGGATCTATCCCTTCTGTCTTGCACATACGTAAATGGTTATCTAAATGGCCTACACTTAAAATAGTCTTAGGTTGACAATCATCTGCGCATAGCAAACAGCGTCTACTATTGAGTGGTGTTAGACCTGGTAATAACTTTTTAAGGTTATGGCAGGCTGATCCTTGGCGAAGCAATACATAAATCCCCCTTGAAATACGGTCAAGCATTTCTTCTACTGTATCACACTCATGATCTGTTCGAATGCGTGCTGCTGCATAAGCATTTAGTGCATTCCCTGTCAATCCTGGGCTATGTCCATCAATAACTTTTCCTTCTTTTTTAGCTACTAGAAGTTTTTCTAGTACTTCATCATGCCCTTCTACAACACCTGGAAAATTCATAAATTCACCAAGTCCTAATATATCTGCTCTTTTGATTGGCTCCTTCATTGCCTCTGCATCAATTACAGCCCCTGCATGTTCAAAAGGTGTCGCAGGCACACAAGATGGTAACATCATTTTGATATCCAATGCAGTTCCCTTCGCAGCTTCAATCATATAATCTACACCTTGAAGTCCACACACATTAGCAATTTCATGAGGATCTGCTATAATCGTTGTCGTTCCATGTGGTACAACTAATCTCCCTAGTTCTTCTGGACTCACATAAGAAGATTCGATATGGATATGACTATCAATAAATCCTGGGGCTGCATACTGCCCATTAGCATCAATTTCCTCATATCCACTATAGCTTCCTACACCCGCAATCATTCCATCACTTAGTGCAATATCTCCCTCTATAATCCTTGCAGTATAAACATCTACTACCTTACAATTTTTAATAACGAGATCAGCAGGCACTTTGCCTGCCGCGACCTCTATAAGTTTTTTTAATTGTTGTTTTTCCATGCCCTTTACCTCTAACCTTCTATTAACTCAAGAATTGGATCAAATGTTTGCAGTGCAATACAATCTACTGGTCCTACATCTGTAATCGCATAATCTGGAATAGCTGTAATTGGTAAAAAGAACATATACATTAAAGGTTCTGGTAAATCACACCCTAATGTATTAGCTGCCTTAGTTAATAAACTTTCACGATAAGCAATCTCTGCTGGTTCTAAATCGCTCGCAATTCCCCCTACTGGTAAAGACAAGAATTCAATAATCTCACCATCTGCTACGACTACTTGCCCGCCACCATTTTCAATCAAATGGTTAACCGCTAGTGACATATCTGCTGCGTTAGTTCCCATAACAATTAAGTTATTATCATCTGGTGCTGCTGAAGATGCCATTGCACCTTTTTTTAGACGCCATCCTGAACAGAATGCTAGTGATTTGTTTCCATTTCTTCCAAAACGCTCAAGTACAGAAACCATTAATACATCTTGTTCTATATCTGGTTGTACAATTCCCTCTTCAACCTGTAAAATAGCATCTCTTCTCTTACGTACAAAAGGACCTTTCACATCCATTGAAAGAACTTTCACTTGTCCTTTTTCTATTCCTACCTTGTATTCAAAGTCTTCTTTTGTTGTTTTAGCACACTTAAGGACACTGCTGAGCACCTCACTTCTAGCTGGTGCCTGAAGATCATAAGTTAATTTCCCCTCACTTGCTACAAGGCGACCATTAGTAATAACCTGTTCAACCGTGAAAGTCTCTATGCTCTCTACTAAAAGAATATCTGCCAAACGTCCTGGTGAAATAGAACCTACAAGATGATCAATACGATACGCTTCCGCACTATTAATCGTTGCCATTTGAATAGCCGTCATCGGCTCTACTCCTTCAGCAATAGCTAAACGCACCACATTGTCTAAATGTCCTTTTTCTAATATATCCGTTGCTGTCACATCATCCGTACAAAAACTTACACGACGTGCAAGCGCTGGATTCACTTCTGTTACCGCTCTTATATTTTCTTTCAGAAAATGTGTAACTGAGGACTCTCTAATAAGCATATGCATCCCCTTACGCATTTTTTCTACGACTTCTTCATGATCGTAACTTTCATGGTCTAATCTAATGCCTGCACAAAGATAGCCATTCAACTCTTTTCCTCTTGCCATTGGTGCACATCCGAAGATTGGCAAACGATTTTTTGCTGCTTCTTGGATAGCCCCTAATGTATCTTCATCCTCTTCTTGGATGTATTCACGCACTGTTTCCCAAACGCCAAAACACTCTGGCCATTGCTGTACTTGTTGATGCACTTCATGGGTAAAATTAAACGCCACTGTTGATTGTGGGAAAGTATAAGGTGTCTTGTAAGGTGCACCCCAGAATACTTTTAGTGGGCTTTGTTTAATTTCTGCAAATACTTCTTGCAAGCCTTCTAGACCTGATACCGAAATATACTCATCTAATCCTGAAATAATACTTGTTGTCCCGCAAGGTACAACCGCTTTCGCAAAGCTTGTAATACTTAATTTGCTACATTCACTATGAATATGACCATCAATTAAACCAGGTACTAAATATTTCCCTGTTGCATCAATGATTTGTGTATCAGGCCCTATGTAATCACTTACCTCACCAACCGCTACGATTGTATCTTCATAAATCGCTACATCTGCCTGATAAATTTCTCTTGTCATTACATTCACTAATTGTCCATGACGTACCACAGTATGTGCTGGGATTATTCCTCTTCCTGCACGAATAAGTTGTTTTAAGTTACTAATTGTTTGTTTCATGTTCTAAGTCCTCCAATAAATAAAGTTTAAGATACCCCGACCTTCATAGGCGAACCAGGTTTCCCGTCCTGCAGATTGTATCCTGACGAATTTAATGGATCTGAAATACTTTTACAGATTTATATTATCATACAGAAGTATAATTTCATAGCTTTTTTAGCCAAAAACTTGAACTTTTTTATTTCATTTCATTTTATTGTTCACATTTATTGTTGTTTTAGTTGTTTTTTTTCTAAAAAACAAACATTCTGTTCTTATATCCCCTATATTAAGTCTATTTTTCCAAACTTTTCTTATTTTAGCCTCCTAACAAAAACAACCTACTAATGTCCTTTATAAATTTTGACATCAGTAGGTTATTTTAATTAATAGCTTTTAGGATCAGTCCTATCGGACAATGATCTGAACCTTCTATTTCATGATAAATCAATGCTTCTTCTACTTGCTCTTCTAATCGTTTTGAAATACAGAAATAATCAATCCGCCAACCGACATTATTCTTTCTTGCATTAAATCTATAAGACCACCAAGTATACGCACCTTCTTTGTCCGGGTAACATGTACGATAAGTATCTACAAATCCACTCTCTAGAAGCTCTGTAAATTTGCCCCTCTCTTCATCCGAAAAGCCTGCATTACCTTTATTAGTTTTTGGATTTTTAAGATCTATTTCTTCATGCGCTACGTTTAAGTCTCCACATAAAATAACTGGTTTATTTTCATCTAATCCTCTAAGATATTCTCTAAATGCATCTTCCCACATCATACGAAAATCCAATCGTTTTAATTCACGCTGCGCATTAGGTGTATAAACCGTTACCACATAGTATGCTGCAAACTCTAATGTAATCACTCTTCCTTCTGTATCTAAATCCGCCACACCTAATCCCCTTTGAACTGACAAAGGCTCTTGTTTAGAAAAAATAGCGGTTCCAGAATATCCTTTTTTCTCTGCATAGTTAAAATATTGATAGTATCCTGGTAAATCTAATTCAACTTGGCCTTCTTGTAACTTAATCTCCTGCAAACAAAAAATATCTGCATCAACTGTATTAAAGAACTCATTAAAATTCTTTTTTAGTACAGCCCTTAGTCCATTAACATTCCATGATATAAATTTCATGTTTAGTTTACCTCTTTTCTCAGTTATTTTATGTATATCTTTTATTATATAATAATTTTTATCAAATTCAAATTTCTATTTATCTAATTCGTTTTATAATAGCTCCTTATTAATCATACTAAGCTTATTATGATAGATGTATTCAAAGAATATACTTTAGCAAAAAGAGTCTATAGTGCAGTACATTTTCACTCCACTGTAGACTCTCTTTGTATTATCTATTATTATATCTTTCTAATCCTGCCTTTTTAATATCTAGTGCTTTATCTAATCCAAAACCTTTGATAGTTTCTACATATTTATCAAAATTATCTAAAGGTTCCACGCCTGTAATAAAGGCTACAATCATCTCATCCTTGTATGTATTAATATCTGTCATAATTGTTGCTAATTCTTTACTCTCTTCAGGTGTTGCACTTACAGGAGGCATAATATGTTTGCTTGCAGTCTCACCGTAAGCATTGTAATTATCTCTCGCTTCTACTTGGTTCTCTAATTGATAGTATTGTTCAGTATACTCCGGTATTTCTGCCCATCCTGGTGCTGGATAACAAGATTGGAAATAGGTAGACATGGCATGCACAATAGATAGTCCTTCTGGATTATTTAAAATTAAATCTGTATAAACAGGTTTCCCCTCTACCATATTATAAGTTTTGCCTTCCACCCCAAAATTTTTAAGCATTTTACCTTCTTCTGTATATAAGAAATCAAACATCTTTACAATCTCATCTACATTATCTGCTTGAGTTGTAATACCCGCTCCTGGTCCTCCTACTTTATGGTAATAAGAAGCTACAAACATTCCTTGATCGCCTTCATTCATGACAGGATTAGGTACTCCCACTAATTCAAAATTAGGATCTGTAGCCGCATTAGTCCATTTACCCATTCCACTACCAATGTAACCTGCTACTACTCCTGTCTTTCCATTAATGATATTGGCATCCATGGTTTTTCCATCTAAAGATGCAAAATCTGGATCAAGTAATCCTTCTTTATACCATTTATTTAAAGTCGTTATATATTCTTTATAACCTTGTTGTACAGGACCAAATTGTACTACCATCATAATAACCAACTTTGTTTAGTATTTACTTTTCTTTATTGTTATATTTTAATACAATTTTTAAAACAATTCAATATATTTTATATAATATTTTGAATTGTTTTGTTTTTCATCTACAAATAAAATAAAGGAGCTAGGCTCCTTTATTTTATTTGACTATTTATTATTTTTTATCCACTCTATACTACAATACAAACAAATATCCTAACGCAATCAACCACATAATCACTAACCCTATATTGCGCACACTGATACTCCATTTTGCAATCTCAGGTTCTCTTTGAAAAAGATACTTTAAATATTCCTCGCTTGGCTCTTCAAAATTACGCATATACATTTTCCCAATACTCGGCAACTCTAATAAATTAGGTATAATCACAAGCCATGGTATAATCCCCTTATATTCTATTACACTTTTAATGGGTAAATAAGTTAAATTTCTTCTTTTTAAGCATTCTATATCTTCTAACGTACTTTTTTTACCAATTTGAATTATACGTTTTCTTTTTTGTGTATATTGATTGATTTCTACCCCTATAAAAATAATAGTAATCAATCCCCCTACCATCACTACCCTATCCATAGATTCAAAAACTTTCATTATCTGAGCAAAGATTATTCCTATAAAAATATACATCCCTACTTTAGTTATACTATAAACCATTCGATAGAGTTCTAGAACTTTCATTTCTAAATATCCTTTATTAGGATGTATTGTTGGATCTTTTAACTTATTGACACTTATCCTTACAATCTTATTTTCAAAATGTTCTATCTGCCTCAGTATAATCCACCTCAACATTCCTAGCCCTATTGTTACCCCTACTAAAACCCATATTTTTGTTGTTATTGTCATTTTTTCCCCCGTTGTAATAGTATTTACTAATTCAATTATATATTATTGTTCTTTTTTCAACAATATACGCCAATATACATTTTTTCTCTTTATTTTTATTAAAATTGCGAAATATATTTTTCATCTAATTAATTCATATGTTACCTTTTTATTTAACCCATTTCTTATTGTGTATTATGTGCTTTGAAATAGAGTTTTTTTAGACAACTTGATTACCTTTCAAAAAAAATTTAGATAAATATAACCTAATGTATGATCATTTTCCAAACAATAGTTATGTATATTAAAACAATTTTAATTAAATAATATATTTTAATTATTTTATAAACCTATATATTGTATAATATTCAAGTGAATATTATATGTAATATTCCTTACCAAAAAAGAAATCAGGTGTTTAAAATGGCTAAATCTTATGAAATGGACATGTGTAATGGTCCTCTGACTAAAAAAATCTTACTTTTTTCAATCCCTCTAATGTGCTCAGGGATTCTACAACTTCTTTTTAATGCAATTGATATGATTGTTGTAGGTCGTTACACTGGGAGTGAAGCACTTGCAGCTGTTGGCTCAACAGGCTCTCTTATCAATCTTTTAATCAATGTTTTTATCGGCCTTTCTATCGGTGCCAATGTGTTGACTGCTCAGGCTTATGGTGCACACAATGATGAGGAAGTAAGTAAAGTTATCCATACTTCTATCTTATTAAGTGTTATATCTGGAATTTTTCTAACCTTTGTTGGCCTTGGTGTCACTAAACCTCTTTTGAAGTTAATGGGAACCCCAGATAATGTTCTAGAACTTTCTTCTCTTTATATGAGAATTTATTTTATAGGCATGCCTGCTACCCTTTTATACAACTTTGGTAGTTCTATTTTACGTGCTATTGGAGATACCAAAAGACCACTTTATTTTTTATCAGTTGCAGGAGTTGCTAATGTAACGCTTAATCTTATCTTTGTTGTTGGTTTTAATATGGGAGTGGCTGGAGTTGCACTAGCTACTGTTATTTCACAGTGTATTTCCGCAGTCTTAATAGTTCTTTGCTTAATGCATACCCCAGGAAGCTGTCGCCTAATCCTTTCTAAACTACATATTCATAAACCTCAGCTCCTTCAGATTGCACGAGTTGGTTTACCTGCTGGACTTCAAGGATCTGTTTTCTCTATCTCCAATGTCCTTATTCAGTCCTCTATCAACTCTTTTGGCGCAGTCGCAATGGCTGGCAATGCTGCTACAGCTAATCTTGAAGGTTTTATCTATACCTCTATGAACGCTTTCCAGCAAGCTGCCCTTAGCTTTACTGCACAAAATCTAGGTGGCAAAAAATACGACCGTATTAAACGCATTCTTCTTACTTGCTTAATTTGTACTGTTATAGTAGGTAGCAGCGTGAGTTTACTTGTCCTTTGCTTTAATCGTCCCCTTTTAGGGCTCTACAGTTCAGATCCTGAAGTTATTCGGTTAGGTCTTGGCCGTATGCAAATCATCCTTACAACTTATTTCTTCTGTGGGGTTATGGATGTATTAGCCGGCTGTATTAGAGGACTCGGTTGCTCTATCCTCCCTATGATTGTTTCACTTCTAGGTGCTTGCGGTATTCGTGTACTTTGGATTTTCACTATCTTTAGTCTCAACCCAACACTTTCAACACTTTATCTTTCTTATCCAGTTTCTTGGTTTGTAACCTCTGTTGCTCATTTTATCTGCTTTATATACGTTTATAAAAAGTTAACTACACTTACTGTTCAAGAAACTCCTATTTCTAGTAGTCTATAAAAAATAGCGTTACCTCTATATTTTTAGGTAACGCTATTTTTTATAAACTTTTATCTTACTAGATATCTATTTTCCTCTCTTTATAATAAGATCATTTACCCTTACAGGTATAGAAAAAGTATAATTCTGTTAATACTTTAGAAAACAATAAAGGAGTGATGATACTTGCGTATTCCAAAACATATAGCAGTCATTCCAGATGGCAACAGAAGATGGGCCAAACATGCTGGATTTGAAAAACATACAGGTTATACCCATGGGCTAGATCCTGGCCTTTTATTTTTAAAGCTTTGTAAAAAATATGGTATCGAAGAAGTAACTTATTATGGCTTTACCACTGATAACTGCAAAAGACCCAAAGTCCAAGTTGAAGCTTTTTCTAAAGCCTGCGTAGATGCTGTTAAACTCATTGAACAGGAAGATGTTTCTTTACTTGTGGTCGGCAATACTGACTCTGAGATGTTTCCGCCTGCTTTATTGCCTTATACCACTCGTACACATTTAGGTAGCGATGATATAAAGGTTAATTTTCTAGTTAATTACGGTTGGGAATGGGATTTAGGCCATATGTACACTCAAACCCATAACCGCAAAACCATCCAAGAAAATTTGCAATCCAAAGAAATCTCACGTATTGATTTAGTCATTCGTCTAGGTGGTCGACAACGCCTCTCTGGATTATTACCTGTCCAATCTGTTTATGCAGATCTTTTTTGTTTAGATGATATGTGGCCTGATTTTACAGAAGATCACTTTATCGCTGCACTTAATTGGTACAATACTCAAGATGTTACCTTAGGTGGTTAATTAGCTCCTTATCAACTATTTAAACTTTGAAAAAAGTAGGGATCTTTAATGGCACTTGATTGCTCACAAAAGATATCCCTACTTTTTATTCATTGTTCATAACCTCTAATTTAGCAATCTTCCTAACTAAAAATACTTAAATTTAATGCTTCAGAAAGGTATTTAAGTATTTCCACACCACCTATTGTATTTCCTTTTTCATCTAGTGCTGGTCCATATACTCCAATTCCCATTTTACCCGGTACTGCTGAGAGCATCCCACCTCCTACACCTGATTTAGATGGAATCCCTACACTTACTGCAAACTCTCCTGATGCATCATACAGTCCACATGTTGTCATGATTCCCATAACTATTCTACAGATTTCTCTAGGAATAACCTGTTCTCCATTTAAAGGTGATATCCCTTTATTAGCATAGAGCATACCTATACGCGCTAAGTCTTTACAAGTCATCTCGATCGCACACTGTCTAAAGTAGATATCAACTAACCCTTCTACATCTCCATTTATTGTTCCACAACTTTTCATAAAATACGCCAAAGAGCGATTTCTATCTCCAGTTCTAGCCTCTGAAGTATATACGGCTTCATTTATTCCAATCTTTTCATTACCTGAAACCATTCTTGCAAACTCAAGAATTCTATCTATTTTTTCTTGCATTGTATCCCCTGTAATCAAAGAGGTTGTAGCTATAGCACCTGCATTAATCATAGGATTAAGTGGTTTTTGCAATTGTTTAAGTTCTAACCTTACAATAGAGTTAAACGGATCTCCAGTTGCTTCTACACCTATTTTATCAAATACTTTTTCTGGCCCATTATCCATCAGTGCCAATGTTAATACAAGTACCTTAGAAACACTTTGGATTGTAAATTTCTTTTCATAATCTCCAGCACCATATTCCTGTCCATCTAGCCCAATCAAATACACACCCAAATCCTTACTATCTGCTTTTTCTAGTTCAGGTATGTAATTTGCTGTTTCTCCTAAGTGAGTAAAGTGTTTACCATATTCATAGGCCAATTTAATTACATTATTCATCTCTTTTCCTTCTCTTCTGTTAATTTATCTTTGTCAATTCGATTCTTTTTATTTTACCCTAAAACCTTCTTAATAGACTACTAAAAAATTATTTTCTTATTTGTTATTGACTCTCTCCTTAGGAGAGACATTACTATCATTATAAGTTATTTGTTAAAAATACTTTATTCACTAAGAAAGGAAGAAATCATTCAATGATTAATACAATAAGCTATAGACCCCTAGATAAAAAAGATTACCCTCGCATCAAATCACTTATTAGTGAAGCCTTTGGATTTGGTGAGTTTATTCAAAACCCTAAATTATTAGATGCCATTCTAACTATTTATTTACAAAGCTGTATATTAGAAAGTTCTTTTAGCAAAGTTGCTGTAAAAAACAATCAAGTTATTGGTATTATTTTAGGCCATTGCAAAGAAGATAAACATCACTTAAGTGAGCTTCACAATTATTTAAGTTGTTTTACAGCTGGAAGTAAACTCGTGTTGGCTCCCAAAGCAGATAGACAACTTATTAAAGAATTTTCCAAAGTTCAAAAAACCTATAAAGAAATTATTCAAGGTAAAGAAGATCATTTTCAAGGGTGTATCCAGTTATTTATTGTTGCCGGAGAGTCACGTGGGCTTGGTGTAGGCAAAACCTTAGTCGCCCATCTACTTGGTTACATGAAAAAAATGAACGTTCATTCTTTTTACCTCTATACTGATAATAGATGTAATTATGGTTTTTACGATAGTCACAACTTCAAACGTCTTAACACCAAAACCTTGTCCTTTACAGCTTTTCCCGAACAACTTCAAGTGTATTTATATGGCTATCAATTAAATTAACAAAAAAGATGATACTAGTTTAGAGTATCATCTTTTTTGTTCCACCAAAGCCTTGTCTTCTACAGCATGCTCACACTTTGGCTTTATCTTTATTTAATAACAGCCATACCACCCATGTAAGGTTGCAATGCAACTGGAATATTCACTGAACCATCTTCATTTAAATTGTTCTCTAAAAACGCAATAAGCATTCTTGGAGGTGCAACAACTGTATTATTCAAAGTATGTGCAAAATATTTACCCTCTTGAGTCACTGCTCTTATTTTTAATCGTCTTGCTTGTGCATCACCTAAGTTAGAACAGCTTCCTACTTCAAAGTATTTTTGTTGTCTTGGAGACCATGCTTCAACGTCAATAGATTTCACTTTTAAATCCGCTAAATCTCCTGAACAGCATTCTAAAGTTCTTACTGGAATATCTAGAGTTCGGAATAAATCTACTGTATTTTGCCATAGTTTATCAAACCATATCATACTCTCTTCTGGTTTACATACTACAATCATCTCTTGTTTTTCAAATTGGTGAATACGGTAAACACCTCTTTCTTCTATACCATGTGCACCTTTTTCTTTTCTGAAGCAAGGTGAATAGCTTGTAAGTGTTTGTGGTAATTGATCTTCTGTTAAAATAGTATCTATAAATTTACCAATCATTGAGTGTTCACTGGTTCCAATGAGGTATAAGTCTTCCCCTTCTATTTTATACATCATCGCTTCCATCTCTGCAAAACTCATAACACCGGTTACTACTTCGCTTCTGATCATAAATGGTGGAATACAGTAAGTAAATCCACGTTCAATCATGAAATCTCTTGCATAAGAAATAATTGCTGAATGAAGCCTTGCAATATTCCCCATCAAATAGTAGAACCCACTTCCTGCTACTTTTCTAGCACTTTCTAAATCAAGCCCACTTAACTTTTCCATAATATCTGTATGGTAAGGGATTTCAAATTCTGGTACTGTAGCTTCACCATAACGCTCTACTTCTACGTTTTCACTATCATCTTTTCCAATGGGTACACTCTCATCAAT
>JBOFPL010000198.1:0-2175 GCA_051659885.1 Cellulosilyticaceae bacterium | reverse complement strand
ATGGTAGGCAAAATGAGTATGGTAATGTTGCCCCAAATAGGCAAATGCCTTACGTGTCTAGGTTTAGAGGTTCCACGTCTAATCGTATGTGTGCTACCACAAGATGGACAAGACTGGGTACGGTCTTTAGGTTCTAAAGTGAGATACACGGTTTGATCAATAGGTTTAGAAATATTTGTGATCATAACCCCTTGAAGATTAAGTAGTGTATTGATATCATGTAAGTGCATCCGAAGTCCCCCAGTCTCTAGTTTTGTTCGCACTTACAAGAGTACAGGACAACGGGTGCATTTTTTATCTGTAAATTTTGGTATTTAGTTTGTCAAGCACAGTTCATGGTGATGAGCCATATTTTCTAATATATCTTTTTTCAGAAAAATACTTTTAGATATTTTCTCAAAAAACAGGATATTTTAGGGCTTGTCTTGCATAAATATATTAATAAAACACATTAGGGGTGATATCCATGATTCAGATTATTACAGGGAAAACTGGAACAGGAAAAACTAAACAAATGTTAGGGATTGCAAATGAGAAAGCTAAAATCTACAAAGGTCATGTTGTTTATATCGATAGCACCACCCAACATCGTTTTGATTTATCTCATCATATTCGCTTAATTGAAGCTAATACCTTCCCTATCTCTTCACCTCATGATTTCTTTGGTTTTTTGTGTGGTGTCCTATCTAGCAATCATGATATTGAACTTGTATTAATTGATGAACTTATCAAACTTTCTCGTCTTGGTCTTGAT
The DNA here is from genome assembly GCA_051659885.1 of Cellulosilyticaceae bacterium. Taxonomy (GTDB): domain Bacteria; phylum Bacillota; class Clostridia; order Lachnospirales; family Cellulosilyticaceae; genus JAVVPO01. Next base: position 1,421 of record JBOFPL010000198.1, on the reverse strand, counting down.
GAATTATCTTATTTTATTGACAAAATAAAATTGCTCTCTGATCAATATGATGTAGACTTCATTATTGGAACAACTTGTGCTCATAATGATTTACCTAAAGATCTTCTTCCCTATCTAGTAGCCTAATTTTTAAGATCATTTATTATTTGTATATAACCCTTAATAAGGCACTAGTCTATGAACTAGTGCCTTATTCCATTATTGCTCTCAAATAAACAAATACTATAGGGCTTAACTTGATACGTTGGCCCAATTACTTTTTCTTCTTGTATCTCATTATACGTATCTATTCGTTTTGTCCATCCCTCTTTTCTAGGGGGTAATTCAAAGTTTAGTGCCTCTATATAATTATTCATCGCCACATAGTACACTTTATCCTTTGCTGTAATGCAATAAGCCAAGCTCCTTGAATAATAAGACCAATCTGGGTGCTTATACTTCACGCCATGCCAACTCTCTTCTGTTTTATCCCGTCTAGCCAAGGTTATCTCTTTTCTTATTTTTATTAGACTTCTCACAAAATCTCTGATTTCTTCAAACTTATCTTGTTTATGCCAGTCAACCCATAATATTTCATTCTCTTGACAATATGCATTATTATTTCCTCGCTGAGTTCTACCCATTTCGTCTCCCATTAAAATCATAGGCACTCCCTTAGAAAGTAAGAGCAGCATAAAGTAATTCTTCACCCTTCTTTTTCTAAGCTTCAAAACTTCTTCATCATCCGTCTCCCCCTCTATTCCACAGTTATCACTATAATTAGCATCATTTCCATCTCTATTATCTTCTCCATTCAGCTCATTATGTTTTAAATTATAAGCTACCAGATCCCACAAAGTAAATCCATCATGAGCAGTGATAAAATGAATAGCATTTAATTCTGTTTTGCGCGTATCTTCAAATTGAATTTCTTTACCCGCTATACATAGTGCAACTTGTTCTATAATCCCAATGTCCCCTTTAATAAACCTTCTCATTGTATCCCTAAAACAATCACTCCATTCTCTAAATAGATACGGCATCTTCCCTACATCATAACATCCTTTTGCATCCCAACTTTCTGCTATTAATTTTACATTTGATAGAATAGGGTCATAACTCATTTCTTTAAGTATAGATTCCTCCATCCACTCCCCTGCTCTATTCTGTCCTAATATAGATGCCAAATCAAATCTAAATCCATCTACTCCCATATAGACTACCCAATATCTTAGACTCTCTAGTATTAGGTGCTTTACTAAGTCATTTGATGTATCTAGCGTATTGCCTGTTCCCGAACAATTCATATACTTTCCATCTTCAATTTTATAGTATATTTCATTTCCTAATACCTTAAAATTAAAAATATCTCCACCTTCTCCGCCTTCTCCTGTATGGTTATAAACTACATCCAAAATAATTTCCATTCCTAATTCATGTAT
>JBOFPL010000197.1:0-2596 GCA_051659885.1 Cellulosilyticaceae bacterium | reverse complement strand
AATATGGGGGTGTAATTTTGTATAATGTAGGGACAAAAGGAATTACAGAGAAAGGAGCAGAAATTACTACTGTTAAAAAAATATTTGGAATGACACCGGGTCAACTTAAAGAAACACTTATTCTATATGGGATTTTTTCACCGGTATTTATTTTCATTCTCATATTTAGTTATGTGCCGATGTATGGGATTGTTATTGCATTCCAAGACTATGCACCAGGAAATAGTTTTTTTGCATTTGATGATAGTGTGAAATGGGTTGGATTACAGCATTTCACTGATTTCATGACATCTGAATATTTTTGGCGTTTAATCAAAAATACAGTTGTATTAAGTGGATTGCAATTATTATTAGGATTCTTAGCACCGATTATTTTTGCATTACTTCTAAATGAAATTAAAAATATGAAGTATAAAAAGGTGGTACAAACAGCGAGTTATTTACCACACTTTATATCTACTGTAATCGTAGCGAGTATGGTAATGACATTGTTAGCAGAAGATGGAATGGTTAATCAATTGCTAGCGATGATAGGAGCTAATAAAATTAATTATAATGTAGATCCTAAGCTCTTCCCATGGGTATATGTAATTACTAATATTTGGAAGAGTTTTGGATGGAATAGTATTATCTACATGGCGACTATTTCAGGAATTGATCCTGAGATTTATGAGGCAGCTAAAGTAGATGGGGCCAATAGATGGCAACAAATGTGGTACATAACTTTACCTTCTATTAAAGGAACAATGTTTATTCTATTTATATTTGCTATAGGGGGACTCCTAAATGCTAATAGTGAATTTATCTTATTAATGTACAATCCAGCTATTTATGAAACTGCCGATGTTATCGGGACATATACGTATAGACTAGGTATCCTTGGCGGGAAATTTAGTCAAACTACAGCTATAGGTCTATTTATGCAAGTCATAAACTTTATATTATTATATTGTACGAATGCAATAGCTAGGAAAGTGGAGGGATATTCATTATGGTAGGAGTAGGTACACAGAGTAAAGGTCGTAAAAAGACAACTTCAATTGATCAAGGATCAAAGACAGCTACACTGATAATGAATATATTGACAGGAATAATTTGCTTTGTCACACTTTATCCATTTTACTATGTATTCATTCAGTCTTTTGCAGATCCGGTAGAAGTTGTAGCAGGAACATGTTGGGTTTGGCCTAAAAATTATTATTTTGGTTCATATGAGCTCATTCTAAAAGATGCAGCTATGTGGAAATCCTATGGTTACACCATATTTTATGTTGTAACAGGAACAGTGTTGGTAGTTATCACATCTATCTTAGGAGCTTACCCATTAAGTGTTAAAAATCTAAGAGGAAGAAACTTTTTAGTAAAGTTTTTAATTATTCCAATGTATTTTGGTGGAGGATTAATTCCTACCTTTATCTTGATGACTCAATTACGTTTGTATAATAATATTTGGGCAATGATCATTCCTGGAGCGGTAAGTATTTGGAACATTATCTTAGTAAGAACATTCTTTTTAACCATTCCAGATTCATTAAAAGAAAGTGCAATGTTAGATGGAGCAGGACATATTAGAATTATGTCTTCTATAATTGTACCATTAGCAAAACCTGTATTAGCAGTTATCTCTATTTATTCCATAGTGGGGATATGGAATTCATGGTTTAATGCAATGATTTATCTGCCTAACAAGGATTTACATCCTTTGCAGTTTTATTTATATAGGGTTATGATTCAGCAATCAGTGGACTTAAGCAAGCTAGTAGGGGTAGGAGAATTACAAGATGCATTACAAAAAGTAATGCAAAATTTCCAGCTTAAGTATGCACTTATTATATTTACTACATTACCAATTGTATTTACTTATCCATTCTTCCAAAAGTATTTTGTTAAAGGGGTTATGTTAGGGTCATTAAAAGGATAAGACATAATAAATGTTATTTTAATTCAGGAGGGGAAAATATGAATAAAAGATTAGTGAAAAGTGTATTGGGATTGATGTTAACGTCAGTAGTATTAACAGCTTGTAGTGGGGGAAGCAAACCAGCAAATAATGATACTCAAGTGAGTACAGAATCTAGTGATGGAAAAAGTGTTAAAACCCTAAAAATTATGGGTGGCGTAGATGCGGACATGTGGGATACTATAGATAATCAACCTGTCTATGCAGAGTTTGAAAAAATGTTAGAAGAAGCAGGGGTAAAATTAGAAATAGAAGCTATCGTTAATGAACAGTATGAGCAGGTATTAAAGACTAGAACGGCAGCGGCAATTGATCTTCCAGACCTTGTAAATATTACAAGTATGGACGTACCTACAGCTGTTAATTTAGGAGAAAAAGGAATTTTTCAAGATGTAAAACCATTGGTTGAGCAATATTCTAATGGAAATATAAGCAAATTAGAAGATCAATACTTACCTAATTTCTGGGGAACATCTGTTACTGATCAAGGAAATGCATACTGGTTCCCATGTTGGTATAAGGCAACTTATGATGGGACAGAACCATTTTCATCAATTCTTACACCTTTAATTCGTTATGATTGGCTTGAAAAGATAGGGGCAGAGTTACCAAAAACAGCAGATGACTTTGTAAATG
>JBOFPL010000196.1:0-3916 GCA_051659885.1 Cellulosilyticaceae bacterium | reverse complement strand
TTCTCTGAACTAGAACCATAAAGTTTGCGTGTTAAATAAGCTACAGTTTCATGTAGCCTTTTATTCTCATCTTCAAGTTCTATGATACGTTTTTCAAGTGGTGAAGCTGAAAGTTTTGTGCTCATCTTAGAAGTTCCTTTTCTGTAATCTAATAGTTTTATTATACCACGAAAAAGACTTTAAATCCAGCACTATCAAGGGTTTAACTCTGCTCAAAACTATAAAACACGCTCTATATGAACCCTTTTAACAGCTTTAGGTTGGTCAATTGAAAGACCTTCTAAGAGCCATCTTAATTCTTGCCAAGAGATATTTCGTACAGCCTCTTCATTACGTGGCCATTGAAACCGACCACTTTCTAATCGCTTATAAAGTAGTACGAAACCATCTCCTTCCCAATAAAGAGCCTTTAGCCTATCGCAACGTTTACCACAGAATAGGAATACACTCTTTTGGAATGGGTTAAGCTGAAAATTCCGCTCTACAAGAGCTGCAAGGCCATCAATAGATTTACGCATATCCGTATAGCCACAAGCTATATAAATCTGCTTGGCTTGAGAGATATCACCTAACATGTTGTATCGACCTTAGTAGATTTGTAATCAGTTCTGATGAGGCATCATTACTGAGCTGAATGACAACCTCCCCAAGTGAAATAGTAGCAACTACCTCTTTAGAGACTTGTTCAGTTGATCTATCCTGATTAATTGTAGGCATTTGAAGTGGTACAATTGATGGATCCGTAGTGACACTTGGTAATGCTTGTGTAGCTGCCATACGTACCTTTCGCAACCAGTAATAGTACTGCTGCGGATGAATGCCTTGGGCATTGCACCAATCTTTTACAGTTTGGCCACTATTTCTACACTCACGAATAATTTGAGTCCATTGATTCAGCCTATAAGTCTTTGTAGCTTCTTGTGTAGTCATTCTAAAATCAACTCCTTTAAAGTTTCTCAACCAACTTGAAAAACTTTAATACTTAACTTTAGAATAATTATCTTATAAATTTAAAGTGATTCATATCCACCATGTTATTTGACGCTTACAATGCAATATTTTTTACAGCTAAGATTGCTGTTACCGGCAAGTACTTTTGGAGAAATTTTGGCAAATAATTTTCCCTAGTCTACTTTTTATAGAGTGAATTAGGGATTTTATTTATGTCCGCATTTATTCCACGGTTTCCTTGACCATGAGCCTCCGTTGATATGCTAATAGTCAGCAAGGCCAGCCCTTTCTTTGGAGCTAAACTACGAAGTGGGTGCTGCCTAATGAGGCAGTCTAGCATATCAACCCTCATACTCAAGGAACTTTCGCGGCATAAACGCTAATCACCGAATAGCTTAGCTCTCAAAAAGTGATTGACGATGCTCTAATCGATAACTTTTACCTTGCATTGTAATGACTTCACATCGATAAGTAATCCTATCAAGCACTGCTGTTGTTAACGCAGGATCGCCTAGAAGTTCTGTCCAATCTTCAAATCCCTTATTCGAAGTAATAATAACTGATGCCTGCTCATGTAATGTTGAGATGAGGCCGAAAAATAAATTTGCCTCCTCTCTTGAAATCGGAAGATAACCCAATTCATCTATGATTACTAAACTAGAGCCTAAGATGCGATTGAGCTTTCCCTTGCTCTTTCTTGATATCTCAGCTGTTTTTAAAGTATGCATGAGTAAGTCCATTGTTACAAAACTAACATTATAGCCAGCCTCAATAGCCTTATGTCCTAACGCAATGGCTAAGTGACTCTTTCCAACGCCAGGTGGTCCAAGAAGTATGAGATTATACATTTGGTCAATCCATGTGAGTTCACAGAGTTCATTAAGCTGACGTTTGCTTATAGATTTTTGAAATGCTAAATCAAAGTCATCCACTGTTTTAGTTGCAGGGAATGCAGCGTTTCTAACCCGCTTTTCCCTTGATCTCTCATCCCTTAAAATCATTTCGTTATGAAGTAACTTATGTAAAAAGTCTTGATAGGTTTGGTCATTTTTCTTAGCCATATCTAAAATTTGTATAATATTTTGCTTAAGATAAGGTAATTTAAGCGTTGTGCTATAGCTTATTATTTCTTCTAATGTATCCACTTTGTCTCATCCTTTCTAGGACTAAAAAGATAGTCTTCTATATTTCTAACATCTGGTTTAATGTAGTGTAAGAGGGTAGTACTTTTCAACTGATTTTTTATAGGTGTCGTATCTGCTGGAGAGGGTTCTGCTTTTTTTGATAAGATATACGCTAACGCCTCTCTGAAAAGACTTGCACTTATAAGGTTTTTAGTCAGGCAGTACTGTAGAGCTTCTTGTATACACTGGATTGATTGCCCTAAACAAACCTGATTAATAAGGTGAAGCTGATCTTTATAATACCTTGGCTTAGTTTCTTCAATAGATTGTAGAAAGTGTTTGGCATTAGCACTATCACCCAAAAATTTCAAAGCCTTATCTTCTAAGTCCTGAAGGGTTTTCCCTTTTTCACGTTCCGGATGATGAATCTGTATAAGTTTTCCTTTATCTGCACAAATTTTATGTGTAGCAAGTACTTCACCAGTGTCTGGGTCTACTAAAACTAACATATCATCTTTTAAAGAAAGAAGAATTTCTTTCCCTGGAGAGTAAGTGCCTTTAGGCACTTGATAACGATTTTGTTTATAAGAGATGGTATTGTTTTTTCGAACGGAATACGTTAGACTAATAGTAGATTTTTTGTTAAACAAAGATGATGGTATCTGAAGTAAGTGTTCTTTTTCGACGGGAAACACTTCTTTGGGTACCTTCTTTGTTATGTCATGAATTTTCCCATTTCCAGTTCTGTCAAGCCATAGTAGGCACTCATCATTAAAAGATTCAATATCTTTAAAAAGCCTGTGTCTTGCAAAGTTATATTTAGCAAACTTAACCACAGCTTCAACCTTTCCCTTACTTTCAGGATCATAGGCTCTGCAAAGCCTCATTTTAAACTTCATGTGACTCATGTAGTTTTGAAACGCTTCAGTACAAATGATATCACCTGCATTCTCTGAAACAACAATGATGCGATCTTGATCATAGACGATTTCCTTGGGCATACCGCCAAAATATTCAAAAGCTCTTTCATGAAGTCCAATCAGATCATTTGTATTAAACGGCCTATCTTGCCACCATACAAACTTATATCTGGAATACGCTAGAACAAGTGCGAAACAGTAGACTTTGACCTTAGATCCATCTACTTTCTTTACCCAAATCTGACCAAAATCAGCTTGAGCCTGTTCACCAGGAGGTGACTCAGGAATTTCTTGATACTGTCGTAATGGTGGATTTTTAGGTAATTTATAAAGCTCCCTAAGTTGTTGAACATACAACCGAAGTGTACGTTCTTTAAATTCTAGATGAGTATATCTTTCAAGTAACCAGTCGTAGATTTGAGCCGAGGATAAGTCTGGAAACTCTTTAAGCCACTCAAGAATTTGATGTTGGTAGGCATCTACTTTCTTACTCCTTGACTTAGCACTAGCTTGAATTTCTTGGAATGTACTTGGATCCATGTCCCAATACTTACAGACAGTCTTATAATCAATAGCAAGTTTTTTTGCTACCTGTGATTTATTGAGCCCTAGCACCTTGTAATTATAGATTTCAACAAACATAGCCCATCCTTTCATTATCACAACACCCCTCTAATAGATTTTTAATTATTCTATCAGAATGAGGGGATAATTGTAATCAAATGTATAATGTTATCCATTTTTGTTTGCCAAAATCTCTCCCTTTTAGTTTACCATTAACAATTGCTCTATGATTATCTTGTCCCCACACTCCACCCCCAACTAAAAAATCAAGACTTACAGGTTCTTTAAGCCCTGTAAGCCTTGATTTTACCTTGATTATTTTACTAATTTCACAACCGTTTCGCAATGGGTTGAGTG
>JBOFPL010000195.1:0-9395 GCA_051659885.1 Cellulosilyticaceae bacterium | reverse complement strand
CAATAAGCAAAACAAATTAATTAGTCAGGGGATTTTTATACAAGGAAGTAATAATGGAGATACAGGGAATTTAGGACAAAAGATGCAATATGCGTTGTTGGGATTTAGAGAAGCTAAAGAGTTGGTTAAATGCAGTGAGTCAACTGTTGTTTTTCCAAATCAGGAAGGGATTATGTTTGAAACAGTAGAGAAGCAAGGTGAGGGGATTTACTTAATATTAGACTTAGGAGAGGAGTCATCGGGATATATAACTTTAGAATTAGAAACAATGGAACCTTGTGAGGTGGTGATTGGATATGGAGAGCATTTAGAAGATATGAGAGTAAGAAGTTTTGTAGGAGGAAGAAATTTTGCTGCTGGTTATCAAGCTAAGCAAGGAAGGCAGGTATTTACGTATTGGATGAAACGCATAGGGCTTAGATATATTCAATTACACATATATAGTAAGAAATTTAAATTATACTATGCAGGTATTAAGCCAGTAGAATATCCATTAAATGATGAGCCTAAGCTCCTTCTTTCAGACCATCTACATCAAAAAATTTATGAAGTGTGTAAGAGAACATTGAGTTTATGTATGCATGATCATTATGAAGATACACCTTGGAGAGAGCAAGCTTTGTATAGCATGGACTCACGTAATCAAATGTTATGTGGGTATTATGCTTTTGGAGAATATAAATTTCCTAGGGCAAGTTTGGAATTAATGGCACTATCTCTCAGAGAGGATGGGCTCTTAGAACTTTGTTCGCCAGGGGAAGTAGCTATTACGATTCCATCTTTTAGCCTTATATTTATAGTTCAGTGCTATGAATACTGGTTATACTCTGGAGATGAAGAATTTATAAAAAAATATTATTCTGCAATCAAATGTATTATAGAGAGTTTTGAAAAAAGAGAGGCAGAAAATGGACTAGTAAGTCAGTTTATAGAACCTAAGTATTGGAATTTTTATGAATGGCAAGAAGGATTGGATGGAAGTGTAATTGAAAGAAAAGAATGTTTAGAAATTAGATATGAGTTACCATTGAATGCATTTTATTTATTAGCGCTGAAGGATTATAGCAAATTATGTACATTTATAGAAGGGGAGAATAAAGGAAAAAAATATAAGGAGAAAGTGCATTACTTAGGCAATGAAATAAATGAGGTTTTTTGGGATAAGGAAAGATTGGCCTATAGAACATATGAGAAGAAGACAAACAATGAGCATTTTTGTGAATTAGCACAGGCATTAATGTTATTAAGTGAGGAGGTGCCTCAAAATAGAATACAAGAGACTATTAAAAGATTAAGAGAAAAAGAAATACTATCTATCACTTTGAGTCATAGTATATTTAAATACGAAGCGTTACTCAAATTTGACTCAGAAAGAGCTCAGGAAACTTTAGATGAAGTAGCAGATATTTGGGGAAAAATGTTATTTGAAAAAAGTACGAGTTTTTGGGAGACAGAAAAAGGAGCGGGAGATTTTGGTCGTGCAGGAAGTTTGTGTCATGGGTGGTCAGCTATTCCTTTGTATTTATACTATGCATATGTTTTGGGGATAAAACCAGAGCAAGCTAACCAATATACAATAAAACCTATCCAATTAACTAATTTACAAGTTAAAGGAAGTTTTAGAAAAAATAATGGAGAAATATTGAAGATAGGGTCAAATTAGAAGGGAGGGCAATATGAAAATTAATAAGGCTATAGAAACAATGAGTTCAAGGGAGCGAGTATTAAGAACATTTCACTTTGAAAAAACAGATAGAGTACCAATAGACTATATTGCTAATCCAAGTATTCACAATAAATTGAGTAAAGTATTAGGTGTGGAAGAAAATAATTATGAAGGTCTACTCAGAAAATTAGGGGTCGATTATAGAGGGGTAGGGGTACCCTATAGAGGACCGAGTTTGTTTTCTAAAGTAAAGGGGTTAAATACAGATCCTGTTTATGGATTTAATACAAGATGGGTGAAAAATGGATTTGGAGGATATGAAGATTTTTGTGCATTTCCACTTGAGAATGTAGAGGAAGAAGTGATTGCAAATTTTCCAGTTCCTAATGTAGAGGACTTTGATTATTCTAATGTAGTAGAAAAACTTAAGACTTATGATGAATATAGTATTTATATTGGAGGTGCGGGATTTGCAGATATAATTAATTCGACAGGAAGAGTAATGGGAATGGAACAAACCCTTATTAATCTATTGCTAGAAGATGAAGCAACGTTGACTTATATCAATAGAAAGGCACAAATGGAGCTAGGAGTTTTAGAAAGATTACTTAATAAAGGCAGGGGAAGGATAGATTTTTTGTGGATGGGAGAAGATCTAGGAACACAACATACACCTTTAATTGGATTAGATTTGTATAGAAAGGTATTAAAGCCTATACATAAACAATATGTAGATTTAGCTAAATCTTATAATATACCTGTTATGATGCATAGTTGTGGTTCTTCAAGTTGGGCGTATAAGGAGTTTATTGAAATAGGAATTAATGCAGTAGATACACTACAACCTGAAGCAACTAATATGAAACCCAAATATTTAAAAGACACATTTGGCAATCAATTATCTTTTCATGGCTGTATTTCAACAGCAGGCCCTCTGGCATATGGGACAACAGATGAAGTTAGGAATAATATAAGAGAAACTTTAGAGATTATGATGCCGGGGGGAGGATATCATTTAGCACCGACTCATGCTATTCAAGACAATACACCTGTTGAAAATCTTATAGCTATGTATCAAGCTGCACATGAATTGGGCGAATTTAGATAAAAAAGTAACTGATTGACAAGTGAAAATAAGATTAAATGTTTGTAGAAATAGGGGGAGTAATATGAATAATAGAGAAAGATTTAAAGCATGTTTAAAAGGGGATAAAAATATTGATAGAGTACCTATGGTAGAATGGGCAACTTGGTGGAATCTTACTACAGATAATTGGAAACAGGAAGGATTACCTGAAGGACTGAATACTCATGAAATAATGAGGTATTTTGGACTGGATGATATAAGACAAATTTGGATTAATCCAAGATCTAGAAGTTGTCCAGCACCAGCCTATCATGGAGCAGGATTACTAAATAACGAAAAAGAATATAGGGAGTTAAAAAAATATCTTTTTTCTAAAGAAATAATAGAACAGGCTTGTGATATGGGAAAACAGTTAAGAGTTTTGCAAGATAGAGGAGAAATTACATTTTGGATTACCTTAGAAGGCTTTTTTTGGTTTCCAAGAACTTTATTTGGAATAGAAAATCACTTATTTGCATTTTATGACTATCCAGAGTTAATGCATGAGATGAATAAAGATTTAATAGCTTTTCAATTGGAGGTTATAGAAAAACTATTTGAAATTATTAAGCCTGATTTTATGACTTTTGCAGAGGATATGTCTTATAATAATGGCCCAATGCTATCAAAAGAAGCTTTTGATGAATTTTTAAGTCCATACTATAAGCAGGTGATACCTTGTTTAAAAGAATCTGAGGTATGTGTTTTTGTAGATACAGATGGAGATGTAACTAAACTTATTCCGTGGCTAATGGAAGTTGGAGTAGAAGGGTTATTGCCATTAGAGAAGCAAGCTGGGGTAGACATAGTAAGAATAAGAAATCAATATCCTGAGTTAAAGTTGATAGGAGGGTTTGATAAAACAATTATGCATTTGGGAGAAGAAGCAATGAGGAGAGAGTTTGAAAGAATTCTACCTGTAATAAAAACAAGATACTACATACCAGGTGTAGACCATCAAACACCACCAGATGTCTCGTTAGAGAATTATCATACATATGTTAAATTATTAAAAGAGTATTGTGGTAAATAGAGGATGAAATTAGCTTAATTTGTGTGAATCAAATGTACAAATAGAGATATTTGGAAACTCCAAATGAATTAACAAAGGTATTAACATATTATATGAAGATTGAGATATAACTAGTTGTCTTAATCTTCATATGTTTAGTGAAGGAGATCTTTGGTTCTATAGCTATTTAGCTGGTATTTATAAAGGAAACTATTTAATCACTATTAAACCTATATTATTAAATGGTTTAGAGTGGATAAAAGATAAACATATGGAAATGAAGATATTTTGGAATAAAGAATATATGGATATTATAGTACCTCATGAATCTACCCTTTATCTAGAATAAAATGTAAAAAATAAATTTTACTATTTAAGAGTGATATAAAAAGAAGGCTTGTTATTGTTTGGGTGAATTGTATAATATATTATATAAAATGTGTATGGAGGAGTAAAATGGCTACGATTAAGGATGTTGCAAGAGAGGCTGGGGTATCAGTAGCAACTGTGTCCAGGGTACTGAATGATACAGCACCTGTAAATGAAGAGACTAGAAAAAAAATAGAACAGGTAATGAAAGAGCTCCATTATATACCAAGCATGATTGCAAGAGGAATGCGTAAACAACAGTCGCAAATTATAGGGGTAATTATACCGGATTATGAAAATCCATACCATATTAAGCTTTATAGATATTTGGAAAATGAGGCTAAAAAATATGGTTATAGATTATTTTTAGTATGTATGCAAGAAGATGAAATGGCAGAAACTAAATCGATTATGGAACTTATGACTAGGAATGTAGATGGCATTGTACTTTGTACCTATCAAGGTAAGCAAAAGGATATTAAAGAATTACTTAGGTTATCAAAGAGTATCCCTATAGTTTTTATGGATAATTTTGAATTCAATGAAAATGTTAGTGCAGTTCATATTAATGGTTATCAAGGAATGAGAGAAATAGTTGAACATATTATTAATAAGGGGCATAAAAAAATAGGTTATATTGATAAGATTCCTGGATATAAAGTTGCCAATGAACGTAAACAGGCGTATGAGGATGTATTAAAAGACTACCATATACCTTTATATCGAGAGTTAATATACGGAGGGAACTATGCAATAAATAGTGGGTATGAAGCGGGAAAATATTTTATGGAACAATCACTTATAAGACCAACGGCTATTATAGCTTCTAATGATGCGATGGCTGTTGGGGTGGTAGGATATTTAAATGAGTATGGATATAAAGTACCTCAAGATGTAGCTGTAGCAGGATTTGATGATATTTATTTAAGTAAAATTACAGCTCCGCCTATTACAACATATAGACAGCCCTTAGAAATAATAGCAAAGAAGGTTATAGATATGTTAGTAGCAAAAATTAAAAATCCTAGTCAACTAAATAAAAAAATACTTATAAAAGGTGAATTAATTATAAGACAATCAACAGATTTGGAAGCTTTAGAAAAAGTTTTTCCTATTATAGAGTAAAAGCAAATAGAAGGAGTAAAGTAAGTGAATACATACATATCACACTTATTAAATGATGAGGAAATGAAAGAAGTACTAAAGCAGTATCCAGTAGGGATAGAGGTTATTCATTTTGGGATATCATCAGTACTAGATGAGGTAGAGCAAGAAATAAACGGTTATCAACAAAGAATGGGAGAATACATTCAAACAAGGGAACTTTCTCTACATGGGCCCTTCTTTGATTTAGCACCAGCAAGTTTTGATTCACAAATTAGAAAAATTACATTAGAGAGATTTGAAACCACTTATCAAGTAGCTAAAGTGTTGGGAGCTAAAAGAGTAGTTTATCACACAGGGTTTATACCGATTACTTATTATATAGAAGGATGGTTGGATAACTCTATAACATTTTGGAAAGAGTTTATGGGGAATAAAGATGAAAGTATTCAAGTCCATCTAGAGAATGTTTATGAAGAGGAATACTGGCCAATGATAAAAGTAATCGATGAGGTGGGGCATCCAGCATTTAATATATGTTTAGATGTAGGACATGTGAATGCTTATTCCACAAAGACAATAGAGGAGTGGATAGAAGGTGTAGGACATAGGATTGGACATGTACATTTACATAATAATGATGGGGATAAAGATGCTCATTATGAATTAGGCCAGGGAAGTCTTGATATGCATAAGGCAGTAGAATTCATAAATAAAATAGCACCAGCAGCTAGTTTTACTATAGAAGTATCAAGTAAAGAGAAAATGATTCATTCATTAGAATGGATAAGAAAACAAGAAGAGGAGTACCATCAAGTATGAGGGTAACTCCTCTTTTTGCATCACTAAAAAATAGAGAGTTTTTACATGATTATCTTATATTTAGCTATGTATTAAGTATGAATATAGGATATAATTAGAATTATCAAATAAATAAAAATAGAGTAGTAGGAGGAGAATAACATGTTTGATAGAGATGCGTATAACAAAAGAGTTGAATGGTTTGTCAATGATCGATTTGGAATGTTTATTCACTGGGGGCTTTATGCTATTCCAGCTAGGGGAGAATGGATTAGATCAACTGAACAAATGAGTGTAGAAGAGTATCAACAGTATTTTGAAGAGTTTAATCCAGTAGATTATGATCCAAAAGAGTGGGCAAAATTAGCGAAAGAAGCTGGGATGAAATACGTTGTATTAACTGCTAAGCATCATGATGGATTCTGTTTATTTGATAGTCAGTATACAGATTACAAAGCAACCAATACTAAAGCTGGTAGGGACCTTATTGCAGAGTATGTAGAAGCCATAAGAGGAGAAGGTCTTAAAGTTGGGATTTATTTCTCTATTATTGATTGGCATCATCCTGATTTCCCACACTATGGGGATAGACAGCACCCAATGAGAAATAATGAGGCTTATAAGGATCAAGTACATAACTTTGATAACTATTTAGACTACATGCATAATCAAATTAGAGAGATTTGTACTAACTATGGCAAATTAGATTTATTATGGTTTGACTTCTCTTATGATGAATTAGTAGGAGAAGCATGGCGTGCTACTGAGCTTGTGGAGATGATCCGTACCTTACAGCCAACAGTAATGATTGATAATAGATTAGAAGCAAGTGGAGAAGGATTTGGTTCACTTGTAACAGCTAATCCAACCCCTTATTCAGGAGATTTTGTAAGTCCAGAACAAATCATTCCTCCTACAGGAATTTATGATGAGGAAGGTAATAAAGTAGTATGGGAAGCTTGTATTACGATGAATAATAACTGGGGATATTGTGAAAAAGATAAATTTTTCAAGTCACCAGAGATGATTATTAAGAAGTTAGTAGAGTGCGTCAGTAAAGGTGGAAATATGCTTCTCAATGTAGGTCCAGATCCAAAAGGCAATATTCCAGAGGAGTCTGTACAAATCCTCAAGGGAATAGGAAAATGGATGAAGAAAAATGGAGAGAGTATCTATGGTTGTGGTCATGTAGAAATGGAGAAACCTGAATACGGAAGAGTAACAGGTAAAGGAAAAAAATTATATTATCATGTAATGGATAATCCAATTGGATTTGTACCACTTTATGGATTAAAGAAAGAAGAGATTAAGAAAGTGCGTTTACTTTCAACAGGGACAGAAATGAAAATTTCAGAGAGTTGGATTACAAATAATTATCCTGATATTGTGTTTGTATCTTTTGGTCCTGACCCAAATATGCCAGATGGTATTGATACAGTGATAGAAGTTGAGTTAAAATAATAATAAATAATAAATACTCACAACTTTACGAACAAGTTGTGAGTATTTTAGTATAAAAAAGGAGATAAAACAGATGTTATTCACAGCCAAGCAAGCTCTAGAGATAGAAAAAAATTTAGAAGAAGTAAAATTTAGATTTGTAGGAAAAGAAAAAGAGTTTTTTGGAGTGCTCAAAGACTGTAGTGAAGAAGAAAAAATATGCATGTCTTACTTATATTGTTTTATGCCTATCAGTGATATAGCAGACTACGATGGTAATTTAATTTTAAAATTTGTAAGAGCAGCATTAAAAGCTAAAGCACTTTTATCTTGGGGAAAAGATTTATCATCAGAGTGTTTTTTACACTATGTAGCTGCTTATAGAGTTAATAACGAAAATATAGAAGATTATAGAGCACAATTTTTTGAAGAGCTCTATCCAAGAGTTAAGGATAAAACGATAAAGGAGGCTGTCATTGAAGCAAACTATTGGTGTCTAGAAAAAGCAACTTATCAAAGTACTGATATTCGGACAGCTTCACCACTTACTGTATTAAAGAATGCTTATGGGAGATGTGGAGAAGAATCTACAGTACTTGTAAGTGCATTAAGGAGTATAGGGATTCCGGCTAGACAGTGCTATGCACCAAGATGGGCACATTGTGATGATAATCATGCATGGGTTGAAGTATGGATGGAGAATCAATGGCATTATATGGGGGCATGTGAACCAGAACCTAGATTAGATACAGGATGGTTTGATTGGGCAGCCTCTAGAGCGATGTTAACAGAGGTTAAAGCTTTTGGAACAAAGATGATTTCAGAAGATGTCATGGACCAATCAGAAATTGTATCTAATATGAATACATTAGAATACTATGCTCAGACTAAAGTGATTACGGTAGAAGTTAAGGATACTCAAGAAAAACCTATAAAAGGTGCAACTGTAAGATTTGAATTAGTGAATTATGCAGAACTTTATCCTATAGCTACACAAGTAACAGATCATAGAGGTAGGGCAAGCTTTAAGACAGGATATGGTGACTTAATGTTACATATACATAAAGATGGAAAGTTTATGATGCAAAAACTAGATGTAAGAGAAGTGGATTATATTCAGATTGATTGGAGCAACGCTCAAGGCTACCAAGTAACAAATTATGAATTTGATATGGTACCACCTATGGTAGAAGTAGCAGAGGTACAAGCATTACCAGCTGAGGTGGAAAGCATACATCAAATGAAAATGACAGAGGCGAATGAGAAAAGAAGAGCTTATGAATTAACATTTTTTAATGAGAAAACGGCAAGTGAATTTGCTAGAAACTATAAACCTTATGAACAACAGATAATAGCAGCTTTAATTAAAGCAAGAGGGAATTATACGGTCATAAAAACATACATAGAGCAGTATGAGGAGTTACCATTAAGTGTAAAAATACTTTTATTAGAGCATTTAACGAAAAAAGATTATACCGATATTAGTCTAGAGGCATTAGTAGAACATACAAAAGCATCATTAGAGTATAGAGAGCAATATGAAGAGGAGGTATTTGGTAAGTACATTTTAGCTCCAAGAATTGACTTAGAAATGATTACTCCGTATAAAATACAGTTATTAGAGTTACTGAACCAAGAAGCAATAGAGAGGTTTAGAGAGGATCCTGAAACAATTATCGCTTATATACAAAGAGAAGTTAAATCAGTAGGAGAGATGGACTATCCTACATTACAGGCGGGTCCAGTAGGCACTCTGAAATTAAAAAGAGGTAGTTTGGTAGCGAAACATATATTATTTGTAGCGATTTGTAGGACAATAGGGGTACCAGCAAGGATTCGTGAGATAGATGGAACGATAGAATACTATCAAGAGGGTA
>JBOFPL010000194.1:0-4996 GCA_051659885.1 Cellulosilyticaceae bacterium | reverse complement strand
ATTTAATCCATTCTGCTCACAATAGTCTACAACTGATAGTGTAATATTTTCAGCCACTTGAATAATATCATAATTTTGAGGATTATATTTAAAGTATCCCGAATCAATTTTTGTAGAATCAATCAGATTAGATATCAATTTAAGTAATCTAGAAATATTTTGTGTACAAATATTAAAGCATTTATCATACTGGATTTCTTCTACTGATAAGTCTTGTAGTTTTAACCTTAAAAGCTGTAAAGCACTATGAATCAAATTGACCGGTGTTTTAAATTCATGCGAAAGATTGGCAAAGAACTCACCTCTTAAGCGTTCCAGTTCCATATTTTTTTGCATCTGAGATGTAATATCACAAATAAGTAATACACCTCTTTCTTCACTAATTAACTGATGCTTTATACGCACGAAACGAGGTTCTCCATCTTTTCTTAAAATACGTCCTCTTAAGATAAAAGGTTGTTTATAATCTATCGGTAATTTATCTTTTATATCATCTATGTAAAATTTATCAATTAAATACTTAATACCCATCTCTTTATCAATAAGACTACTACTTTCTCCATAGATATTTTCATAAGCATTATTAACTTCTACGATTTTTCCTCTTTGTGTAATAATCATGCACTCTGAAATATTTTCAAATACCTGTCTAAATCCAAGTTCATTTTGAGCAAGTAATTTTTCAGCTCTTCTTTTTTCTGTTATATCCCTGCAAATCCCTATAACTCCTAGCAAATCTTTATGTGGTCCCCAAAAAGGTGCTTTGAGAGATTCCATGATACGCACTTCTCCTGATGGTAAAAACACCTTTTCTTCTACTGTAATCCCTGTTTTGGAGTCTATTACTTTTTGATCAAACTCTTTACATTTATGTGCCTGAAATTGTAAGACATCTACTTCTGAATCTCTTCTTCCTATAATCTCTTCTTTAGGTTTATCAATCAGCTTCGCTAGTGCATCATTACATACAATATAATTTCTTTCGCGATCTTTATAAAAAACAATTTCTGGAATAGAATCAATAAAAAGTTCTAGTAAAGATTTTTGTGTCTCTAGCTCCTCTCTCGTTTCTATTAATTCTTTATTCTCTATATTACAATGCCATGCTACCAATTCATTTTCATCAACTTTTTTGATATAGCATCCCCTAGTATTATAGATTCCTTCATTCAGAGCTTCACTTAAACTTATCTGCCAATCTATATTAAATGGTCTAAAAAGTTCTATTTGAGTAATCCTTCTATTTGACCAACTTTCTTTTGCCTCGTTACTCTCAATGACTTCTAAGTCGATTCCTTCTTCAGTTCTTATTATATGTCCATAAAAATATCTACCTGGTGCACTATCTAGTATTTTACTTTTTAGGCTTTCCCTTAACATCCCAGTCTCCCCCTTAGTAGCTTTCATCAATTAAAACCCTAGTATCTACTATACTACTTGGAATGTTGTAAGTTTTCAAGTTATTTTGTCACCTATTCTGTTTTCCCCTCTTTTAATAACCTTTCTATTCCCCCATACACTACTTTTCCTAACTCATGTATCAATAAATTTTGATTTACACGGTATACAGGCTGATAGGCTTCTTTCCTAAAAATTTTATTATGTGCATTTTTATCTAAACATCTTAAATCAACATCCAACGAACGATAACTTCCCCATCTTCCAAATTGAGTTGCAAACTCATCTTCTAAGACAGATGTTAATAAAATAATCTTATTTTGTTGATTCGATAAAAGTTCTAGCATTTCTAGTGGGTACATTAAACAAGAAAGTGGGCAAATCTCATAGATTGGTATATCATTTTCTAGCGCATACTTATGAGCCATACATTTGTGAACACCTTCATGCTCTACTAAAAGTGCACATCTCCCTTGCCACTCCTTGATCATACCATCTTCACCCCAGATGCCACCACTAGCTACTATTTCACTATGCCATTCTGGATCTATTTTTTGCATGTCCTTTTCTAACTGTGTTAAATGTATTTTTAGCATCGATTGGTTTTTAGAGCTCATCTCACACGGTCTACCACTACAACACCCATATTTATGAATCTTAGTACATTCAAAACAATTTAGGTTAATCTGTTGTTTAAGTGCTTCTTTATCTACCAGAAAAACTCTATCTCCCCAATCTATTACCCCCAACTTTCTTTGTTTAAGATAATTTTTAAACGCTTTAAGTTCCTCATCAAACATCTCATCTAAATCATAATAGGCTACATCTGTAACTGCTCCTAATAACTTCTCTATCCTTGCATCTTCTCCTGCTAATCGATCATTCAGACTGATACACACTGTTTTACTTCGCCAGCACTCTAGGCGTACACACTTCACACACTTTTTTTGTAAAATTTTCACCATCTTATTCATATTTAATGGCATGTCCGTACTAACCATAAATTCCACAGTGTCTGATTCTACACTTACCCACTCTAGTAGGATATCTAAGCTTTGACAGGCTTTTTTCAACAAATCTGGCAAACTTGCTTTGGCCTGGTCTCCTAATTTATCTTTTTCATGCTGTATTTCCCATAGCATTTGATATTGCCACTTAAACTCTCTCTTACCCAGCTGTTCTCTTTTATCTGCCATATACGCTCCTCTTTCTCATAAGCTCTCTTGCTCTCTTACTCTCTTTATTTAGGTCTATCTACAGCCCACTTTAGAGATTTCATAAATTACAGTATACTATATCCTCCTGCCTATTAGGTAGATTTATTTTTTATTCTTCCCTGTAAAAAGCAGGCTATTTTTTTCCTCATAACCTGCTTCATTATCCCTTTTATATCTTTATATTAATCAGCAAGTGGTGAATTTTTTCACTTACTTTAGCACGCTGTTCATAAACCCATACTTCATCAAAACTCAAGTTAAAGTTTTTAGAAAAAGAATAATATAGATTAATCTTTTGATAGTACGTCTCCAAAGCTTCCAGTCCTTTTTCACTTTCTACAGGCTTAGTAAGCACGTCTTCTTTCCTTATAAAGTATTCTTCTACAAATTCAAGAAAAGTATCACACAGGACATCATTCCCTACATCAAAAGGAAGTTTCATCAGTTTCCATTGTATGGCTTCACTTAAATCATACCTTTTAATCAAATCTAAGATAATTAAATAATCCCTTACATCCATTTTTCGATAAATAGGTACTTTTTCTTCCCTTGTTGCCCATAATGCAAGTTTTTCTTTAAGTGGTAGCTGTTCTATTTTTAATAAAGCCTCACTTGGTCCAATGACAGCTTCTTCTATAGGCTCATCTTCACATAATATATTCTCTTTAATAAATGCATTCTTTCCCCCTGAAGCAGTTACATACCCCACTTCATAAATACCCTTTCTTCCTGCTCTTCCTGCAATTTGCTTAACTTCTTGGGAGGTTAGATATCTTATCTCATCACCATCAAACTTTTTGATATCCATAAAGACAATCCGTCTAATAGGGAGATTAACCCCCATCCCTATCGCATCTGTAGAAACAAGTAATTGATTTTCTTTACTAATAAACTCTTGATACTGAAGCTTTCTTACTTCTGGCGGCAAATCTCCATAGATTACACTTGTTTTAATACCTCGATCTTTATATTGTTTGGCTAATTCTAAAACACGTTTTTTTGAAAAGGTAATGAGTGCATCCCCTGGCATAACCCCCTTTAAACCAAAGTACTCTTTCTCTATTTCTAAAGGAACATTTCTAATATAATTTTTAATCTGGTAGCTATCTTGGCAGCTGTCTAAAATCTTCATCACTAATGCTTCTGCATTTTTTGCCCCACAAATATGCAGTTCCCGGCATTGTAACCCTAACAAAGCTCTTGTCCATGCCGCTCCTCTTTGCGGGTCCCCTATCATCTGTATTTCATCGATAATCGCTACATCATATATTTGCTCAAGATTTAATTTCTCTATAGTAGAACTCGTGTGGCTTGCTCCTGCTAACCACATTTCCTCTTCCCCAGTCAACAAATTACACTTAACCCCTTCTTCATTTAATTTCTCATAAACCTCTAGTGCTAAGATACGAAGTGGGGCAAGATATACGCCAGACCGACTTTGCATTAGACGTTGTAATGCATGATAAGTCTTTCCTGTATTAGTCTCTCCTAGATGTAAGTAAATTTTTCGATTCATTTGACGTGCAAGAATATATTCATCTTTAGGATCTGCTGGAAAATGCACCTCAAAAGATGCGGCAACCATTTTAGGAATATGTGTCGTCATAAGTACAGTAATTACACCAGATTTAAGATATTCCTCTGGATTTTCTGAGATAATCTCTAAGAGTTTATAATCTTTCTTATTTTTTTTATTATAATCTTCAAGGATTCTCTTTGAAAGTTCATCTAGAAGTTGTTTATAGCCTTCATAGACTTCTCCTACTTCCTTTGTTCCTTTATCTTTTATCTGACTCAGCTTTTTTAATCTTTTTCGCACAGTTGCTTCATAACTCCACAGCTGAGAAACTTTTGCATAAGCTACAATTTCGTTAATTTGATCAAGTTGTTGCTTTAATATTTTATATTCCTGGTCTATTGGCCGACTCTTTTTCACTAAGCATCATCCTATCTGTAAACTTATTTTTATTTTAAGCCTATCTCCATCTTTTTACTCGTCACTTTGTTTACTTAATGCTTTACTATATCATATGCCCTTTCTACAAATAATGAGCTATCTCCCCAAAAGCTTTTGCTACTATTCGTGCAAAAAAAAGGTCTTAAACATTTATATTCATGTTTAAGACCTTCCTCATCAACCTATAGATATGTATTACTTATAAAACTTTTCTTACTTGTGATAAACTATATTCTTTTAAATATCTATTTTTCTCATGTATAATCAGTACTTCTAATGTATCATTTTTAATCTTATAAATTTTACCTTTTAATTTGGTTCCAACAATATTAATCGGTGTACCTACTTTTAATGCTTTAATAGCTTCTTCTTGTTGACATTCACAAGGATTGGTTTGATTAAAGATTTTTTTACAAACACTACA